>NZ_JBEPKX010000021.1:0-61580 GCF_040544915.1 Curtobacterium sp. 1544 | reverse complement strand
TGGTGGGCGCCGGGGGGGGGGCCCGGGGTTTGTGGGGGCGGGGGGGGGGGGGGCGCGGGGGGCGGGGGGGCCCCCCCGCGGGGGGGGGGGGGGGCCCCCCCCCCCCCCCCGGGGCGGGGGGGGGGGGGCCCCGCGCCCCCCCCGCCTCCAGTCCGTCGTTCAGCGGCCCGTTGGCTCGTCGACGTCGTCGACGTCGCGCCAGTTCCCGGTCACCGGGAACTCGGTGACCCGCCGCTCGGACGCCCGCGCTCCCCGGAGCGTGCAGCACGACCGCCGCGCGCTTCCGGTCCGCAGCGACCAGGCACATCAGGCAGCCCGCCACGCGCAGTGCATCGCAGGTCCGACAGCGCCCAGTGCCAGGGCTGCCGCGCGTGTGCCTCCACTCGCCGATGCCCGTCGGGCAGCGCCCACCGTTCGACGGCCGAGTGGAAGCGACACGAGGCCAGGCCTCGGAGTCGAGCGTCGACCTGATGGTCGTTGCCGCAGCCCAGCCCGCTGCGGATGACTCCGACACGGTTCGCGAGTCCGTGTGAAGGCTGGCGAGCGGACCGTCGCCGACCTCCCTGAGATGAACGACGCGGATCCCGGAGCCGAGAGTCGCCGACGCATTCGGTCCGAGCCGCTTGACGTGCTCGTCGTCAACTGCTTTGCTCTTTCAACAGATGCAAACAAGTTGCATCAGGTGAAATGACCCTCAACGGAGAGTGAGTCGCACATGGGTTTGGCCGTCTGGGCGCTGATCGCCTACATCGGCACGATCGTGGTCTGGAGCGTCGCGCTCCGTCGCGGTATCGGCGAGGGGATGGTCGTCGGCTTCCTCGTCGTCTGCGCGTTCGGCGGGACGCGGTTCCTCGAACTGCTCGTGGTCGGGTTGCAGGACGCCTTCAACGAGGAGATCGTCTTCGCCGCACTGGCCTTCACGTTCATCGGGTTCCTGTTGGCGTCGACCGGCGTGATCGACCGACAGGTGGAGATCCTCAACTCGTTGCTCGGCCGACTCCCCGGTGGGGCCGGGTACGTCGCGACCGTCGGCTCGGCGCTCTTCGGTTCGGTGGCGCACTCCGGATCCGCGAACGCGGCGACCCTCGGCACCGTCACCATCCCGTGGATGAAGCGCTCGCAGTGGCCCGCGCCGGTCGCGGCCACCGTGGTCGCCGGGAACGCGGGCAACGGCACGGTGATCCCGCCGAGCGCCTCGTTCTTCATCCTCATCGGCACCGCGACCGTCGCACCACTCGTCACGGTCGGCGAGCTCCTGCCCGCGATGTTCGTCGCCGCCGGGTGGTGTGTGCTCTGGCGCCTGATCGTCATCGCGTACTTCGTCCGTCGACACCGCATCCAGCGCGTCCCGGCCGCGGACATCCGCCCCTTCCGTCAGTCGTTCCGCCACGGGTGGACGTCGCTGCTCGTGTTCCTCGGCATCCTCGTCCCGGTCTTCGTGACCCTCGGACCGAGCGGTGCGTTCGTGACCGGTGCGCTCGGGGAGGAAGCCGCGGACACGATCAGCATCGTCGTCTGGATCCCCGTGCTCCTCGGGCTGTTGGCCCTGCTCCTCGGTCGGAAGAAGCTGCCGAAGGGCACCCGCGGCTGGTACGACTTCGTCGCGAAGACCGCGCCGCGCTACCGCGACATCGGGGCGACGCTCGTCTTCGCCTTCGCAGGTGGAGCGGTGCTGACCGAGCTCGGACTCGCGGACCAGCTCGCCGCCGTACTCAACGGACTGGACGCGTCGCCGGTCGTGATGAGCGTCATCGTCGCCGTCATGGTCGTGCTGGTCGCCGGACCGCTCAGTTCGACCGCGACCATCGCGACGATCGGCGGCATCGGCTTCAGCGTCCTCGTCGTCGCCGGGGTCGATCCCGTCCTCGCCGCGTGCGTCGTCCTGGTGGCCGCGTCGACGGAGGGTGCCTCACCGCCCGGGGCCTCGGCCATCTACATCGCGACCGGGATCGCGGGGGTGAACCCGGTGAAGACCTTCGTCCCGTTGGTCGTGCTGTACGTGATCCCGATCCTCCTCATCGCTGCACTCATCGGGCCGGGCTGGCTGCCCGTCCCGCACTGAACCCGTCCCCACCGAACGGAAGGACTGCACGTTGGCAGACTCCACGGGACCCACGATGGGTCCGACCCGGAAGCGCATCGCCGCCGGCATGACGACCGTGTTCGTCGTCCTGCTCGTCTCGATGCTCGCGCTCGGCACCGTCATGGTGCTCCTGCAGCTCGTGGGTGTCCTGATCCTGAACGCCGCGCTGGTCTCCGGCGCCGTCTCCGCCCTGGCCCCGTGGACGTTCGGCGTCGGCGGCGCCCTCGGGATCTGGACCCTGCTCCTCGCCTACGCACACGGATGGAAGTCGAACGAATGACCGAGCACACCCACAAGCCCGTGACCCCGGGCATCGTCGAGCGACTCGGCGCCCTCCCGGTCGCGAACATCGGCGACGCCATGCAGCGCCTCGGCGTCACGGAAGCGGAGATCGGGGCCGTCTGGCGCGGAGCACGGACGGCCGGCACCGCCCGGACGGTCGAAGTCGCGGGCGGCGACAACGCCGGCGTCCACGAAGCGATCGACACGCTCCGACCCGGCGACGTGCTCGTGGTGAACGGCCACGGCGTCCGCGACCGAGCCCTGGTCGGCGAGCTCATCGCGGAACGCCTCCGCGCACGGGGCTGCGTCGGACTCGTCATCGACGGCGCCGTCCGTGACGTCGACGACCTCGAGGAACTCGGGTTCCCGGTGTTCGCCCGCGCCGTCACCCCGGCCGGTCCCTACCGGAACGGCCCCTTCCGTGTCGGGGTCCCGGTGGCGATCGGCGGTGTCGTCGTCCACCCCGGCGACGTCATCGTCGCCGACGGGGACGGTGTCGCGGTGGTACCGGCCGCCGAGGCCGCCGAGGTGCTGGACCGCGCGGAGGCCAAGCACGCCGACGAGACCCGGATCCGGAACGAGATCGTCGCCTCGGCGAGGTCCGTGTGACGGTTCAGCAGGGCGGTCCGCCACAATGGCGTCATGGCAACCGACGGGCACACGACCCAGCCGACGGTCCGCAGCGTCGAACGCGCGCTCGACGTGCTCGAACTGCTGGAACGGAGCGACCGTCCGCTGCGCCTCGTCGACCTGAGCCGAGGCACCGGGCTGCACGCCGCGACCGCCCTGCGGATCGTCGGGGTGCTCCAGCGCCGCGGCCTCGTGCAACAGGACGGCGGGGAGTACCGGCTCGGAGCGGGGGCGCTCGGCCTGGCGCACGGCTACCTCGTCGGGGATCCGCTGACCACCCGCGCACGCGCAGTGCTCCAGCAGCTCGCGGACTCGACACACCTGACCACGTCGCTCTACGTCCGCACCGGTCAGGAGCGCATCCTGACCGCGCGGGTGGACGGTCGGGATCCCCTCCGCTACCAGCTGCCGGTGGGTCGACGGCTGCCGCTGGTGGTCGGCGCGGGGAAGACGATCCTCGCGTTCACGTCGTCGGCGGAACGGGACGACATCCTCGCGCACCACGGCGACACGACGGACGGGAACGGACGCACGGTGAGCGTGGACGAGCTGCGCTCGTCGCTCGACGAGATCCACCGGAACGGCTTCCACGTCTCCATCGCCGAGCGTGACGTCGCCGTCGCCGCGGTGAGCGCGCCGGTCTTCGACCAGCACGGAGTCGTGATCGGGTCCGTGTCGGCTTCCGGACCGGCAGAACACAACGACAGGGCGGGACTGGAGGCACTGGTCCCGGAGATCCGTCGGGCCGCGCAGGCGGTCGGTCGGTAGGACGCGAGCCACGGCTCGCAGGAGAGGAACACCATGCGAGTCGGGTTCATCGGCCTCGGCGAGGCCGGAGCCATCTACGCGGCGGCCGTCGTCGCCGCCGGCCACCCCGTCCGCGGGTTCGATCCCGCTCCCACGCCGGCACCGCACGGCGTCGAGCGGCTCGGTTCGGTCGAGGACGTCGTCGCCACGAGCGAACTGACGATCGTCCTGACGGGTGCCGCACTCAGCCGGTCGATCGCGGAGACCGCCGCGGGCGCGATCACACCCGGCGCGGTCTACGCGGACTTCACGACTGCCTCACCCGAGGACATGGTCGCCGCTGAGGACGGCATCGTCGCAGCCGGAGGCCGCTTCGCGGACGTCGCGATCCTCGGGCCGGTGCCGCTCAAGGGCGCCGCCACGGAGACGATCGTGTCGGGCGGCGCAGCGGACGTCGTCGCCGAGCTGCTCACCACGCTGGGGTCCGAGGTCGAGCGCATCGAGGGCCCGGCGGGTACCGCGACCTCCCGGAAGCTGCTCCGGAGTGTGCTCATGAAGAGCCTGGCGACGGTCGTCGTCGAGGCGCTCGAGGCCGGTCGCGCCGCGGGCTGCGAGGAATGGGTGCACGCGCAGATCGCCGCGCAGCTCTCCGGTGACGCGGACGCGAAGATCGAGCGGTACGAGTCAGGCAGCCGGAAGCACGCCGTGCGACGGGCGCACGAGATGCAGTCCGTGTCGGAGTACCTGGAGCGCCTCGGCGTCCGACCAGAGATGTCATCGGCCGCTCGCCGGGTGCTCGAGCGGCTCGCCGGCGAGTAGGGCGGCCGCGACGTCTGCGCACATCGCCGGGATCCTCGGCCCCATCGGGCTGCCCGCAGCGGCAGTCAACCTCCTCGCGGTAGCCGCGTTGTAGAGGACCGCGCGCACGGGCCTCAGGACCGTGGCCGGCATCGAGAGGGCCTCGCTCGGTCCCCGCTTCTTGTCCTGGATGGTTTGTGGGGTGAGAGCACGATCTGCGGGCCGCAGGGAGGCGCGGCCCGCAGATCGCGGGGTGCGGGATGGTTGGTCCCGCGCGTCCTCAGATTCCCGAGTCCTGAGGAGGGCACCGCCGGCCGGGGGTCAGGCCCGGCCGGCGGTGGTTCAGGGTTCGACCGGCACGAACGTGTGCGCGAGCCTGTGCCGGCCGGACCCTGAACTCGTTAGGCGTTGTCGATCTCGTCACTGTTCTGGCGGCGACGTCGGACGGTCAGCAGCCCACCACCCAGGGCGAGCAGCATCAGCGCCAGGCCGATGCCGGGGCCGACGAGCTCCGTACCCGTGAACGCCAGGCCCGGGATGCGCGGTGCGGGGTCCGGATCCCGTCCTGGGAGTAGGAGCCGCGCTGGCCACACCCGTCAATGCAGGCGCGGGTGGTCCGAGCGCCGCGACGACCATGACCGCCGCCGTCTCGGAGGAGTTCGCCCACACGGGCGGCCACTACTTCGCCGACTGCCAGGAGGCATACACAGTGCCCGACGACGCAGCACTCGCCGACCACCCGCACGGAGTAACGGCCTGGGTGCTCGACCCCGCACTCGCGCAGCGACTCTGGACCATCTCGGATGAACTCCTCAGCCGTTGACCCGGCCCGAACAGCCGCGTCCCGCAAGCCGATGGGTGACCGGTGCGCGGGAGGACGCACCTCTTCCCCGGCTGGCACCGCCCGGTTACCGTGGTCACATGGACTGCTTCGCGAGCTGTCGCACGCGCCACTGAAGGGACGGCTCAGGCCGTCGCTCTCCTCCACCAAAACCCCGGGCGTGGAGCCTTCAGACTGCTCACGAAAGAAGCACGACCATGCACATCCGCGACTGCACGCCGCTCGACCTGCCCGCGCTCACCGCACTCACGATTGAGACTTTCCGGCCTCTCCTCGCCGGCTCCCTCGTGCAGCTACGGGCCGAAGTCACCGCGCACGACCACGGGCACTGGGAAGACGACTACCGCCAGGAAGTCCCTTCCCTGCTGGCTCCCGACGAGGGCCGCTTCATCACACTGGCGGAAGAACACGGCGAACCACTCGGCTACGTCGGCTGGAACACCACCGGTGCGACCTCCGGACGACTGGAGATGGTTGCCGTCCACCCTGACGCTCGACGGCGAGGAGTCGCCCGAGCGCTCTGCTCCGCGGCATTGACGAGGCTCGGAGAGCTTGGGGTCGCCGTGGTGCACATCGGAACGGGCGGCGACGAGTTCCACGCCCCGGCACGAGCGCTCTACGAATCCCTCGGCTTCATCCCGTACCCGACCGTCGACTACGCTCGGGCGCTCTGACAGGAGGCGGGAGGGCCGCGAGTGGCGGCCCTCCCGCGTCGATCGATCAGGTCGCTCCCGATGCGTCTTGATAGCCGATCGCGCACCTGAACGCGTCGTAGTCTGAATTGATCTACTGCCGAAGGGACGCAACGATGCGACCGCTACTCCTCTCAGGTGGCCCGGCAGTCGGTAAGACGACCTGCGCTCGGGCTCTCGCCGGTGCTCAGGAGCGAGCTGCCTACATCGATAGTGACGACATCCGTCAGCTCATCGTCGCCGGGGCCTCCACGTCGTGGTCCGGCCCGGACGGAAGAGCGCAGCACGCGCTCGCGGCCCGCAACACTGCCGACCTCGCGCGAAACCTCAGCGGTGCCGGCTTTGTTGTCACGGCCTCGGACATCGTGACCTCCGAGGTCCTACCCGTGTACCGCTCGCACCTACCCGAGTGCTTCATCGTGCACCTCGCGATCTCCCTCGACCAGGCCCGAACACGCGCAACCACCCGTCCGGTTTACATAACGGACGAAGAATTCGAGCTACTGCACCGGATCAGTGCCACTCCGCCACCGGTAGACCTCATCCTCGACGTCACAGGTATGGCCGTAGACGACCAGATCAAGTCCATCGGCAACGCTTGGGTGAAGGCAGAGCCGACCGTCCGGTAGCCGATCGCCTGTCGGACACGTTGGGCCGCTCTGCATCGAGCGGCTGGTCTACCGGGCGCGTCTGTCGTCAGTCGTGAACCCGGGACTCTCTCGACGGTCCTGCAGAGTCTCGAGTTCCTGAAAGAACGTGATCTGCCACCCCGCAGGACCCTGCACACGCGCGTTCTTCGACCGGAAGGGGGTCCGGATCGGCGGGGCGAGAAGGTCGGCCCCAGCTTCGGTCGTACGAGCGACGGTGAGATCAGTGTCCTCCACCTCCAGCGCGATCCGGAGGACCGGAGCGCCGGGGTGCGCCGGTGGCATGCCCTCGACTTCGTCGATGTTGCTCGCGTGGGTGGGAGTGGCGAGCTCGATCGTGGCGATACCTGCATGGAGGATCGCAACTCGGTCATCGCCGTCCGTGGCAAACGCGACCTGTTCGGGCATGCCGAGCGTGTCACGGTAGAAGCGGACCGCCTCGTCGAAGTCGTCGGTCTCGATGATCAAACGGAGCTGCTTCGGGGTCGTGGGATTCGTCATGACTCCCACTCTCGTTCCTGACGTGCGGGTGAGGGGCAAGGCCCCATTGAGTGCGCAGTTCCGCCAGGCGATCAAGTTCTTGCGTGATCACGTGTTTCTCGCTGCGGAGCCGTGTTTCGGCAGCATCGACGGTGGACCGTAGTCGCTCGGATGACATGACGGGATCTGACAGCGCGGGCAGGAGTGCCCTGATCACTGAGCTGCAGAAGCCAGCGGCGAGCAAGTCGCGGATGGTAGCGACGGCGCTCTCATGCTGTGGGCTGTACACCCGCTGCCCGGCGGCGGTCCGCTGCGGTGCGAGCAAGCCCTGTTGCTCGTAGTAGCGCAGCGCTCTCACGCTTGCTCCAGTCCTGGCAGCGAGTTCTCCGATGCGCATACTTCGATCTTCAGGCAAGGGAGCGGATCGGGGTCCGATCCGGGTGACTCAGATGGTGCAGTGTCCGATGATCGATCGGCTGGCGGACTGCGTCGTGATCTGCGCTGCGGGGGTGCCCCTGCATGCCGTGAACCCGACACGGCATGCAGGGGCTGCGAGCTGTGAACCCGACACAGCGACGCAGTGCTGACGGTGTCCTGGTGATCAGTCAGGATGCCGTCCGGCGGGGGTGGGCCCGTCCGTTGTGCTCTGATCCAGTGGTGCTGCTGGTGCGGTCAGCAGGCTGGTCAGAAGTGCGGTGATGAGCGCGGACGCGGGGTAGCTCGTCCGGCACTCGGGATCTGGTTCGCCAGTGGGCAGCCAGCCGGCCTCTTGCCAGGCGGTGAGGGTCTCGAGGCCGATGCCGGCGTAGGTGGCGAAGACGGTGCCTGGGATCGGTCCGTCAGTATCTGCGCGCGTGCGGATGGAGCCCGCTGTGACCCCGAGAGCAGCTGCGAGGTCGGATGGTGTGTACCCGGCGGCGATGCTGCCCGCGAGCAGGAACCTCGTGATCCGGAACGCGTCGCGTCTCGCTGGTCCGTGTGCGGTGGCCTCTTTGGTGCGAGCCGCGACGAGGACCTGCAGCATGACGGGTCCGATGTCAGTCATCGTGCGCGTCCGTCTGCCGGTTGTGGTGGACTGCACGCCGAATGGCGTGCAGGTGCTCGAGCGCAGCGGTGAGGACCTGTTCGGTGCCGCGTATCCCGAGCGAGCCGGTGTTGGTGCGTGCTGATGCTGCGACGGCGGCGTTGTCGGCAACAGCGCGGCTGATCACCACGAGGGCGAGGGCACGCTCAACCGGATCCGAGGTGTGCCGGACCATCCGGCGGGTCCGCGCGTCCAGAAGCGCGAGGCGGAGCTTGTGATCACTCATGGACAGTTGCCCTGTTCGTGGGGTGATGACGGTAGGTCCGTGTGGTTGGTCGTTGGAAGCACGATCGGCGGCTCGCCAGGGCGGCCGCCGATCGTGTCGCGGAACCCGGATGGGGTCCCGCTCCTCAGCCCCACCGCTGAGGGGTCACCGCACGGTCTGGGATCAGGCAGACCGTGCGGTGATCCATGGTCCGGCCGGCACTCAAGTGTGTGCGAGCAGCGCCGGCCGGACCATGGACTCGTTAGGCGTTGTCCTGCGTCTCACCGTTCAGGCGACGACGTCGGACCACCATCAGCCCACCGCCGAGCGCGAGGAGCATCAGCGCCAGCCCGATACCGGGACCGACCAGCTCCGTACCGGTAAACGCCAGACCAGGCGGGGTCGGCGGAGCGATCGCCTTCACGGTTGCCGTTGACGGGACCGAAACGGTCGGGTCGCCCGACGGGTCGGTGCCGGCCGCGGTGGCGGTGTTCGACAAGGTGCCGCTGGTGAGGTCCGCCGCGGTGACGTGATAGGTCGCCGTGCAGGTCACCGAAGCGCCCGGCGCCAGGGAGGCCGCCGCTGCCGGGCAGGTCGGCTCGGAGAGCTTTCCGGAGCCGGTGAACTTGCCTTCCTTCGCGGTGACGTTCTTCTGCGTCACGTTCCCGGTGTTGGTGATCTTGAACGAGTACGTCAACGTCTGACCCACCGTGGTGATCTTCGCCACGTCGGAGGTCTTCACCAGGGCAAGGCTCGGCTGGGCCGTGTTCGGCACCGTCACGGTCGACGGGTCCGACGGCGGCGTGTTGCCGCCATCAGGGGTGGTCCCGCCAACGGTCGCGGTGTTCGTGATCTTGCCCGCGTCCACGTCGGCCTGCGTCACCGTGTACGTCGCCGTACAGGTGACCTGCGCCGCGGGTGCCATCGTGGCCGACTCCGCCGGGCACGTGATCGGCGACAGCTCACCGGTGCCGGAGAACTTCGAGTCATCGATCTTCGGGTCCGTGATCGTCACGTTGCCGGTGTTGGTGACGACGAAGGAGTACGTCACCACCTCACCCACCTTGTACGACGCACCGTCAGTCGAGGCCGACTTCACGACCGTCATCGACGGGGACTGCTCGACCGTAACGGTCGAGGACGACGGCGGCGACACCGGCGGGGTGCCACCGTTGGGCGGGGTGCCGGTCGCGGTGGCGGTGTTCGTGATGGAGCCACCGTTGTCGATGTCGGCCTGGGTCACCGTGTACGTTGCCGTGCACGTCTCAGCAGCACCAGACGCCAGGGTCGGCTCGGGGCAGACGACGTCGGAGAGCTCGCCGGTGCCGGAGAAGTCGCCCTCGTTGACGGTCACGTTCCGCAGGGTCACGTTGCCGGTGTTGGTGACCTTGAACGAGTACGTGATCTGCTGGCCCGCTTCGCTTGCTGTCGACGCGGACGCGGTCTTCGCGACCGTGATCGCCGGGTTGTCCGGGATCGGCACGGTCACCTCCGATGGCGGCGACGTCGGCGGAGTGCCACCGTTCTCCGGCGGCGTGCCGCCAGCGGTCGCACTGTTGGTCACCGAGCCGGAGTCAACGTCTGCCTGGGTGAGCGTGTACGTCGCGGTGCAGGTCTCGTTCGCGCCGGCGGCGAGGGTCGGCTCGGGGCAGGTCGGGTCCGACATGGTGCCGGTACCGGTGAAGTCGCCTTCGTTGATCGTGATGTCGCTCAGCGGCACGTTACCGGTGTTCGTCACGAGGAACGAGTAGGTGATCTTCTGCCCGGGCGTGAAGTTGCCTTCGCCGGACGGCGACGCGGACTTCACCATCGTCAGCGCCGGCGCCGGGGTCGTGGTCGGCGTCGACGTCGTCGACGGGGTCGACGTGACCGGCGTGGTGGAGCCCGGCGGGGTGCCGTTGGCGGTTGCGGAGTTGTCGACCGAGCCGTTGGTGAGGTCGTCCGCGGTGATCACGTACGGCTCGTCCGCGGTGCACTCCTGCGAAGCGCCAGGGGCAAGAGTGGGCTCCGGGCACGTCACACTGCCGACCTTGGCATCCGTGACACCGATGTTCGACATGGTCAGGTCGCCGGTGTTGGTCACCGTGAAGGTGTACTGGATGGTGTCGCCGACGTCGGTGAGACCGTCCTCGTTCACGTCGACCGGGGTTCCCGCATGCTTCTCGATCGAGAGGGTGGCCGCCTTGGCGGTGTTCGTGATGGTGCAGGTGATGTCATCGCCGATGGCGGGAGCGACCTGTTTCGAGGTGCCGGTGCCGGATGGCAACGGGGTGTCCGATCCAGCAGCGTTCACACACGCCCAGGACGCGGTGTAGTTGGAGAGCAGGGTCGGTGAGCCCGCGGTCGCGGTCTCCCCCAACTGGTAGCTGGCGCCCGTGGTCCGCGGCAGGGTGGTGATCGCACCTGTCGTCGCCGTGTTCGCCGTGCCGGTGCTGGCCGTTCCGACGGCAGTGCGTTCCGGAGAGGTGACGGCGAGGTCGAAGGAGTCAGCGGAGTTGATGCGGCTCGCGACCTGCTTGTTGATGGTCACCTTCGCCGTCTGGATACCGATCGCGACACCCGACCGCGCAGACGTCTGCCACTGCGTCGTGAAGTTCGACGGTGTGTCCGCAGCGACCAGCAGCGACGTCGACTTGCCG
This sequence comes from Curtobacterium sp. 1544, assembly GCF_040544915.1. Taxonomy (NCBI): domain Bacteria; kingdom Bacillati; phylum Actinomycetota; class Actinomycetes; order Micrococcales; family Microbacteriaceae; genus Curtobacterium; species Curtobacterium sp. 1544. The sequence goes on along the minus strand of NZ_JBEPKX010000021.1, from coordinate 50,452 downwards.
CCCGCGGTGCTGGACCCGCCCGCGCCGGTCCCGGCGCAGCTGATCTGCGTCGTGCCGACGCCGACTGGGTTCTTGCAACCCCAGCCGCCGTTGGGCGCCAGCCGCTCGATTTCGTCCAGCGGCTTGTCCGAGCTCCAGGTGAAGGATTCGCCCTGGACGTTGTCCTCTGTGTCGGCGGCGACGAAGGAGTACCCGGTGACCGGGTTCCCGGCGGAATCGACGACGCGAATGTTGTCGAAGCTGAGGTTCGCGCCCTTGAATGCGGTCGGGTCGGCGCCGTACTCGCTGTAGAGGCTGTCCAGGCCCGGAATGCCGCGGTAGGCGTCGGTTCCGAACGCGAAGCGTGTCTCCAGCGGTGTGCTGCGCTTCTCCATGCTCATCTGCGCGTCGCCTGCGACGTCCGTGATGCGCGTGGTGAACTCGGCGGTGTACCCACCGTCCAGGGTCACCTGCATAGGCTGACCCGCTGCCGTGCGCGCAGTCGCCTCATTGAAGTCGGCGAAATCGAACCAGCAGATGGTGTTCGCGTACTTGCCGTTGTTAGCGGAGTTGTCGGCATACCCACACCCCTGCGTAGCGGCCGCGGCGGGAGCCTGCCCCACCCCGCTGACGGCTGCACCGCCCAACAGCGTCGCGGTCAGCACCAAAGCTCCGACCATCGACGCGGACCGAAGACGGCGGGACCGCAGCCGCGGCATCACCCCAACCCCGACACGATTCTTCGGGCGCCGCAACGCGCCCGGCCAGCTCAACTTCATCCTGATCCCTCTCAACGGGTTCCCCGGGCGCAGGGATACACACGGGCGCCGTGCCTCTCAGACGGCGCACCCAGTCTTTGGTCAGGTTAAGAGCATTCCCAGCGCGATCTCCGAAGTCAGCAGAATTTGACGCGATCGCTGCAGAATCTGGCACCTCGCACCCCGCATTGTGGGGGTATGAGATCGATTTCGTTGCTGCGACTGATGGCGTCGAACGTCAGCTGTCCTGCAAACTCCCAGCGGAGGTGGGGCTTGTGACGATGGGTATTGCAGCCGCGGAACGGTGTGACGATTTCGGCTGGCATCCGCATGGGCGGATCGACACGACACTCGTCGCGAAGATCGCGCAGCATCCCCGGTTCGGGATGGGCCACGCGTGGTCGCGCTCCGCCGAGTACGCCCTCACGACCGCGCCGGAACGCATCTACCTGGTGCTGACGGTGGAAGGCGGCTTCCGGTTCACCGTCGACGGTGAAGCCGTGATCGCGGAGCCCGGATCGCTGATCCTTCTCGACGGCGCAGCGCCGACGACCGCGAAGACGTTGACCGAGACGGCACGATTCGTCTGGCACATCGATTCGACCGCGCTGGACCCCAACCGGGCCCGATTCCGGTTCGGGGAACCCATCGGCACCAGCGGTGCCGCGGTGCAGGTACTGACGAACATGACGAACGCGCTCCTGCAAGCGCCCCCACCGGCAACCGAACTCGCGCGGCACCACATCGCGCAGTCGCTGGAGAGCATGCTCGCCGCGGTCGTCGAGGAAAGCGGCGACCGGCAACACGGCGCCCCTCATCACCGTGACGGCTTGTTCATGGCCGCGCTGGCGGTGATCGGGTCGAACTTCCATGACCCTGCGTTCAACGTCGCTCGCCTTGCCCGTGAGCTCTCCGTCAGCGAGCGAACATTGCATGCTGCGTTCACGAGCATGGGTACGACACCACGTCGGGAGGTCGAGCGGCGCCGCGTTGCCGAAGCGAACCAGATCAGCACCGCGACGGCGTTGATCCCCGCTCGCGACCTCGCCGAGCGGTGCGGGTTCACGTCGGCGCGACAGCTCACGCGCGCGCTCGCCCGCGCCCAGGGCGACTAATAAGCAACACGACGGTCGTCGCCGGCTGCCGTGAGTGCGGGCGGGTTCTGCGTTAGCCCGTGTGCTGTACGACCCGCATCGGCAGCCGGTGCGCGATCGCGCCGTCGACCTCGATGACCCATGAGTAGCCGCCCACCCGCTCGAGCAGCAGATCGTTGATCGTGAACGTCACCGGGTGTGTCTGGTCATCCCCTGCGCGCACCCACGGACTCCGCCCAACCGTGAACCGATGCCCGATCGCCGCGACGGCGGTTCCGACCGGCATTCCCGCGGCGTGCCGTGCCAGCGGGACGGGGTCGCCGTCTTCGGTCTCGAGCCGCAACGTCACAGCGTGCTCGACGTCCGTATCGTTCCACCCCACCTGCAACAGCACGCCCACCGCGACGCGTTGCTGTACCGCCGGCAGTGCCGACACGACCAGCTGGTCCCATCCGGCACCCAGGACGTAGAGCTTCCCGTTCACCGTCTCCGCACTGTCGGCCAAGAACGCCGTGATTCCAATCCCCATCCCCGGAGAATCTCACAACCGCAGGCGAGGAACCTTCGCATCCCCTTAACAGGACATCTGTCGGTCACAATCGGCAAGTGGTGGTGGGGCTGCCCCTAGGGGGAGGCGGCCCCACCACGTTTCACGCTCACCGGGGTAACCAGCCCCGGTGCCGCTCTGCCGGGAACCCTCGCGTGACCCGAACACGCGCTGTCGGCAGAGCAGGTCTGTCAGGTCCGGACGGCTTGGATCACCATGTTGTCGACCGATGGTCCGCCCTGGGGGCGCTGCAGGCAGGTGATGACGACGAGCCGGTTCGGGGTGTCCGCCCAGATCGTCGCGGACCGTGACAGGTCGGTCTTCTTCACCGCCTGCGCGCCGGTCACCTTGTAGGTGACGCCGTCGACTTGGATCGTCGTGCCGAGACCGACCTTCGACTTCTGGTCCTTGACGTCGATGAGGTAGTTGCCCGGTCCGACACCGCCGTTGCGGAGTGAGTGCATCACCACGAACACGGTTCCCTTCGCTGGGTCCTTCGTCGAGACGCCTTCGTTGCGGATCCAATACGCGGACGTGAACCCGGTCGGCTCCACCGTCCCACCGACGGCGTTCAACGCTCCCAGCGGCACGTCGAGGCCGACGGACTTCACGACGAACTGCCCACCCGAGTCGGCCACCGCGGACGCCGAGGCGGCCGCGGTCGGGACGTCTTCCGCCTGGACCCGGTTGCCGTTGAGGTCGACCGGTCCGGAGTGCGTGGTGATGTAGCCGAGGACGCTCATCACGAGTGCGAGGGCGGTGGCGACGCCGACGATGAGGAAGATCCATCGTCGGCGTCGCCCGCCTTCATGGGTGGTGTCAGTCACCGAGGTTCGCACCCCGACGACGCAGTGCCATCAGCGCCAGCGTGACCATCCCGGCCAGCGCTGCTGCTCCGGAGCCGATCCAGGGCCATACCGGCGCCGGGGCGAGCGCGGTGCCACCGGTCGCGACCGACGGACCTGCCGGCGGGATGCCCGGGTCAGTCGGGGTCGGCGGGACCGTGGTGGTGGTCACGCAGACGCCGTCCGGGTCGCAGACACCGCCCGGGGTGGTCGGGACGACCGCGTTGGTCAGCTTCCGGTCTCCGGTGTCGGGGTCGTTGACCGTCACGGAGTACGTCACCTTCACCGTCGCACCAGCCTTCAGCGGACCAGCCCAGGACAGCGTGTGCCCCTTCACCGTCGCCCCGTTGGAGGCGTCACCGTTGTAGGTGGCGTCGTCGAGGACCTTTGACAGGTCGTCCTTGAAGGACGCCGGACGAGCCGAGGTGTAGTCCTCAGCACCGGTGTTCGTCACTGTCACCGTGTAGGTCACCGTCTGGCCGGGCTTCGCGGAAGCGGAGGATGCAGCCTTCGCGACCGTGTAGGAAGCCGGCGGGACGACCGTGGTGGTGGTGCAGCCGCCAGGGCGCACGCATCCGCCACCCGGGGTGGTCGGGACGACCGCGTTGGTCAGCTTCCGGTCTCCGGTGTCGGGGTTGTTCACCGTGACCGAGTACGTGACCTTCGTCGATCCGCCGATTGGGATCGCGCCCTTCCACGAGAGCGTGTTCCCGGTGACCGTGCCGCCCGCGGAGACGTCGTCGTTGTAGGTGGCGTCGTCGAGGACCTTCGAGAGGTCATCGTCGAAGGTCGCGGGGGCTGCGTCGGTGTAGGCAACCTGACCGGTGTTGGTGACCGTCACCGTGTATGTAACCGTGCTGCCCGCATCTGCGGTCGCCGTGGACGCAGCCTTCTCGACCGTGTACGACGCAACCGGCGTGTCCGTGATGCACCCCTCCGGCGTGATGCACCCACCTCCCGGCGCAGTCGGGGTGACCGCGTTCTCGAGGTGCTTGTCCCCGGTGTCGGGGTCGTTGACGGTGAAGGAGTACGTGATCGTGGCGACCTCACCGGCTGCGAGAGGCCCGGCCCAGGTCAGCGTGTTCCCGTTCACCACGGGCGCTGCCGCGGTCGAGGAACCCGAGTACGACACGGCCGCGTCACCGTTGTACGTGGCGTCGTCGGTGACCTTCGACAAGTCGTCCGAGAACGACGCCGGGTTCTCGGCGGTGTAGTTGCCGGTACCGGTGCTGGTGACCTTCACCGTGTACGTGACCTCGTCCCCCGCGACCGCACTGGTGGCGCTCGAGGACTTCGCGACCGTGTAGCAGAGCCCACCAATCGCGATATCACCCGTGCCGGAGTTCAGCGGCAAGTAGGTCCAGTCATCGATCACTCGGTTGTTACCCCAAGCGTTCCCGGCGCCGTCGTAGGCCCAGCCGTGCACGCCACCGGTGCTGTTGACGCCAGCGGTGCCGTCGACCTGCGGAGTCGTGGTGGTGCGCCCATCCGTGCTGAGGTTGGTGTCGTCCCAGTAGATGGTGCTGTCCGGGGAGCTGGCACCGTTGGTGCGGGTGATCTGGATCCCGCCGGCGCGCCCTTCGACGTCCTGGTTGAGGACGTGGATCTCGCCGACCTTGTCGTACAGGATCCGAGCGTTCATGAGCGTGCAGTCCGCGATCGGATTACCCTGCCCGTCGAGACCGTCGAAGTCGTAGCTGTAGCTGCCGGAACCGTCAGCACCGAGCTGGATCGTCCGGTCGACCGCGTCGTCGTAGGAGCCGTTGCCGTTGGTGTCGACCTGCAGCTTGTAGCCGCCCTGGAAGCGGTCGTTGATCGAGTAGGTGAAGGTGCCGTTAGCGGAGTTCGCCGAGGCCGGTGTGAATTTCAGGTCGTTCACGGCGAGGTCCTGCGCCGTCAACGGCGCAGGCTTGACGATGAGGGTGCCGTCAGGCGAGGTTGCCGTTGCGGGGAGCATTGCTGAGGGCTGCTGGAAGAAGATCCGGAAGTTCGTCCCACAGTTCGAGTCCAGGCTGCCGTCCTTCGACTGGTACGTCGGGGCGCAGTCAGCAGTCGGGTTGCCGATGCTGTTCGCCTGGATTACCGACCCGATGCCGTTGTAGTCGTTGAGGTTGACCGTGTACTGGTACCCGGTGTCATTGACCATGTAGTAGGTCAGATCCTGGAGATTGGCCGACCCGCCACTCTGGAGGATCGTGTACCGCGTCGACCACACCCGACCGGACTGCGCAACACCACCGTTGTTCACGGTGATGTTCCAGTCAAAGCTGTCGTTGCCCGACTGCTCGGTCATCGTCGCGACGATCTTCCATGCGCCAGTCGTGCTCGAGGTCAGTCCCGTCCGACCGCATGCGGTGCCCTGAGTGGATTCGGCAGTGATCGTGCACGTCCCGGCGAGTGTCCCGTCAGGTGCGTACGCATTGATGGTGACGCCCGTACCCGCGGCCCGCGATCGCACGTCCTTCGTGAAATTGAAGTCGACCGTCTCCCCCGCCTGCGCATATGCGTAGAAGGTGTTGTTCGCGAAGATCGGCGCACCCTCGGCGTTCGCTTCCGCGTGCGCTGCCGTCGGCGCGGCAACCACCCCCACGGCAGCGAGGCCCGAGACAGCGAGAGCGCCGATCGCGATCAACGAGGTGAAGCGCACACGACGCGACGTGCTGCGCGAAGCAGGTGGCGCGTTCTTGCGCCAGCGGCGGATGGAGTCAGAAATTGACACAGAGATTCCCCTAGAAGAGGCAGCCCTGCCAGGTACCAGGGCTGGAACGAACGATGGTTGCGCTCAGTCAATGGCCAGGTTGGGTGGCGCTTCAACGGGAATCGGCTAAGTCTGCAGGTTTTGGTCCGCATGACTGCAGGTTTTGGCAATGCCAGCATCAAATGCCCCTCGGACGAGGTACGCGGTCACTTTGCATCAGGACGCCCCCAGGCCGTCACCTGCCGCACGCAGTCTTATGTCAATTTGAACGCGCCGGTGTGTCCCTCTCCGAGCAGACCAGGCCGACCTGCCCGTCGAACTCTGCACGCAGCTCCTGCGCGAGCCGAGGGATAACATTGCTCCTCAGCCCCTCGTCACCTTGCCGCTGCAGGACGGTTGCGCCGATACCCAAATAGTGACGAATCAGCTCGGTGTTCACGCGGCGCTGTGGTGTGAATCGGGCAGCGCGCACTTACTGCTTCAGCTCGGCAAGCGCTGCGGCATACCCGGATACGGCCGGCGACGAATCAGACGTCACCATCCAGTCTGCCCGACCTCCCGAAAACAAGACACCGAACAAAGATTCTCCGGGGCCACCTATGCCAAGGTGGAAGCGACCCCCGAATGAAAGGCGACCTCCACATGGCGCAGAAAGTCACCACGCACCTCGTCGACGACCTCACCGGCGACACCATCGAAGACGGCAAGGGCCGCACCGTTACCTTCGGCTTCGACGGCGCCCACTACGAAATCGACCTCACGGACGACAACGCGGACGCGCTTCGTGAAGCGTTCTCCGACTACGTCGCCGCGGCCCGGAAGATCAGCGGCCGCACCGGTCGCACCAGCGCCAGCAGCAGCCCAAAGCGCGGCAACTCAGAAGAGCTCGCGAAAATCCGCGAGTGGGCGAACGCGAACGGTCATGAGGTCTCCTCCCGCGGCCGCATCAGCCAGGCCGTCCGCGACGCCTACGACGCCGCACACTGACACCACTCCCCCATGCAGAAGAGCCGGCCACCCTTCGGAGTGGCCGGCTCTTCTCGTTGGCGCCGATAGGGCGAAGTTATGTCAGCGGGCGGAGGCCCGCCTCACTGAATGCGTCTCAACCAACTCAATCTTCTGCTGACGCGACGGATCCCACGTACGACATCGATCCGCCGCTCGGAGCCGCTGGTGTGGACGTGTCAGCCGCAAGCTCACTCGTCCGGAACTCTTCCGCCGCGGGCTCCACGGTGTACTCGACCACCTCGACTGCATGGCTTTTGAGGGCGTCAAGTACCTCGGCCGGCGTGACGTAGAAGAACTCACGTCGGAGGTTGACCTTGTTCACCCGCTGGTTCGCGAACGTCTGGTGCAGCATCGTCTCCACTCCGACAGCGTCGTCGGCGAAGAACAACGCGTGCACGTCGAAACGGAACGGCACTGACGCGTCGCCGAGTTCGATGACGCGGTCCATTGGCTTCAGGCGCCTCGTCATGCCGATTTTCACCATGCGTTCCCCGAACGCTCCGACGTTGGAAATCACGTATACGTAGCCCGCTCGCACATTGGCTGCTCGATAGTCGACATCGGTAATGGCGCGGTCGACGTCCTCAAGCCGCGCTTGGACGCGCGCGGCACCTTCCGCGTCGCCGTTTGCCTGCAAGGCAGCAAGAGTGGACAGGTAGTGCTGGCGTTCCTTCTCGAGACGGTCGTGCTCGGCTTGCAGTTCAGCGGCAGCGCGCTGCTGCTCGCGGAGTTCCGCTCGGCATTCTCGCTCGCGTTCCTTTTCCGCCTGCACCGTCTGGAGGTGCTCGTTGGCGAGGGCGATCTCCTCAAGCCGCATCTGGTGGTAGCTCGGCTCAATGCGAAGATCGATCATCGTGCCGCTCTTCGCGATCTGCTCCGCGGCCTTGCTGAGCCGCGTCTGCGCGACGTGCAAGTTGCCAGCTCGAGTGGCCTTGATGGCGTTATCCGCTTCCGCATTGTATGCACGCAGCAGCACCTTCGCCATGTCCGTCATGAACTTCCGGCCCTGCGCTTCGGAGTTGTTGAACGTGAATCGTGGCGCTGTGGTCACCGCGCGCTTGTCACGAACCGCGTTCTTGATGCGGTAGCGCAGCGCTTCCAACTTCGACGCAAGCTCCGTTGACGACGCAGCTGGGTTCTCGAAGTCAAAGAGCCCGATCGCCTGGAGCTCAACCGCGGTGGTCAAGTCGACCAGCTCTGCTCTTCGGGCACTAGGGCGTGTTGCTAAATGCTCGCTCAGCTACGGTCTTCGTGTGCTCGATACATCCAGACTCCGAATGAGGCGGCCTCGTGAAGCTGACGTCGGTGCGGTCCTCGCCTATAGGTCGAGACCGGACGTGGCTCAGTACCTGAGCGCTGGAACGTGGACTCGGGAGCACACCGCGAGTGAGCTCTCCCTGTACGCTGCAGCGCGGTTCGACGGTCCCGGCGACGAGCTGGTTCTGGTGGTCGAGCTTCTTGAGACAGGCGAAGTTGTCGGAGAGGTCGGGCTCGTCTGGCTTCACGATGACAGCGCCGAGATTGGTTACGTGTTCAATCCCCGTTTCGGTGGGAAGGGCCTGGCAACTGAAGCTGTGGGAGCTCTCCTGGCTGCTGCCCTCAGCGACTGGGGCTTCCTTCAAGTAGTAGCTAAGACGGACGCCGCCAACGAATCTTCGCGTGCGCTTTGCGAGCGGCTTGGCATGAATCTGGTCGCGACGACGCTCACAAAGGACGGGCGAGGCGTCGAGGAATCTACCTACGCTGTGTCGGCATCGGCAAACTGAAGATCAGTTCGGAGAAGAAGAGGTGGGTCTCTCGGCCCACAGCATGGTCGCGGCGAGGCAGAGGGCTGCGTGGTAGTTGCGGGCGGTCTTGTCGGAGCGCATCGCGATGCCCCGCCACTGTTTCAGCCGGTTGAAACACCGCTCGACGACGTTCCGGCCCTTGTAGTCGTCCGCGTCGAACACAATGGGCCGGCCCGGACGCTTTCGGCGGTGTGCGATTTGGTCGTTGCGCTCAGGGATCGTCGTCTTGACGTCCCGTGCCCGCAGCCATGCGCGGTTGGCCTTCGATGGGTATCCCTTGTCGGCGCGCAACCGGTCCGGCCGAAGTCGTGGACGTCCCGCGGTCGGGACGCGGATCTGGTTCATCGTCGCCGGCAACATGATGGTGTCGGCGACCTGGCCGCCGGTTACGACGAACCCGAGTGGTCGGCCTCTGCCGTCGCAAACGAGATGTGTCTTCGTCGTGAGCCCGCCGCGCGACCGGCCGATCGCATGATCCGACGGCTCAGCGGCGGACTTGTTGTAGTTCGAAGTGCCCCTTTTTAGCCCGTGGCAGTGTCGCTCCATGCTGATGCACGCGTGCGCTCGTGGAATCGATCGACGCCACCCAGTCGATGTCCCCATTGCGCTCGGCTACGCCTTGCACGTGTTCGAGAACACGCGCCCAAAGGCCGTTCTTCGCCCATCGGTCGAAGTTGCGGTAGATCGTGTTCCAGTTTCCGAACCGCTCCGGCAGGTCTCGCCACGGAGCGCCCGTCCGGAACCGCCACACCACCGCTTCCACGATGACCCGACGATCGACTGGCGGGCGTCCTCTCGTTTTTGCAGGCGGGAACAGCGGACCGATGACAGACCACGTCTCGTCAGAGATCACGTCACGCGACACAATCCAAGGATGACCGAACGGTTCCGGCCGACCGTTTAGCAACACGACCTAGCCCGGCTGCACGCGCGCGGCGGGCGACGGCCTTCCCGACAGTGGTGGGGCTGATGTCGGTGTTCCGGAACAGTCCCCACTTCGACACTGCGCGGAAGAACGGCATCGACGCCGGCAACCGATCGGCACCGAGCCCGTCGGCGCAGACGTGGACGGCCAGACTCGCGCCGGTGATCGCAGCGAACAGGCCTGCCTCTCCGCGAGCGTCTTGCGCGGCCATGAGGCGGGACAGCCGGACGAACGAGCACGGGGCGCAGGTAACCGGATTCGCACCCTGCTGCAGCGGCTTGATCCGCCCGATGCCGTCCTGGTCCGTCTTCGACTTCCGCACGCGCGCGTAGACGCCCTCGCCGTCGACGAGGCGGAGGTCGGCGACGGTCAGTGCGGTGAGCTCGGACTCGCGGAACGCGCCGACGAACCCGAACAGCGGCAACGCGTGGTCTCGGGTGGCGAGCGCGCCGGTCTGCAGGTCGGCGATGTCGATCTTCAGCAACGTCGTCTGCAGCGCCTTCAAGGTCATCGGTTTCGCCCGTCGTACCGGGACGGAGCGGGTGCGGCGGATCCCCTTCAATACGTCGCGGACGATGGGTCTGGAGCCGGGTGGGGTGTGTCCGCGACGAGCGTGCTCCCAGTCGATCGCCGCGACGTACCGGCTGATCGTCGCTGGTGCGTACCGCTGCGCACCGTCGGGGAGGACGGCGTTGGCCTTATCCGCGAGAAACGCCGCCACCTCCGCCGGGTCGACCGGTGCCGCCCTGATCAGCTCGAGCTCGTGTGGCTCGGAGACCTCGTGGTCGAGGAAGCCGGCGCGCCAGCGGGCGAACTGCCGGAGGTCCGACTGGTAGGCGCGGATCGTGTTCGGCGACAGTGACGCTTCCGCGAACGCTCGCGGCGAAGCGTCCGCCGGCACCGTCACCGAGGCGCCAGCGGCGGATGCCCCCTCCCCCGCAGCAGCTCGGAGCCGCGCGAACGCCGTCCGAGACCGCTCGGCAGCAGCACGATCCGCATCCGACGCCTCGCGTCCACGCGTCGCACGCGGAACGGAGGTCGACTGCACGTCGCCACGGCCCGCATTGCGCTGCAGTTCGGTGCTCACGTGCCCTCCTCCGCGCTCGGCCAGCACTGTGCACGCCTGTCGCGTCAGTTCCGATAAAGCTCTTCTCGGAACGAATTGGCGATGGTGGAAGCGGCAAACAGCTAAGGCGTTTTCGTGGCGTTCGACGACAGCTTGTCTACCGGAGCCTGTCGTCCAGTTGAGTTGCACCGCAACTAGACGCACAAGGCGCGGCCCCTTCTGGAGGGACCGCGCCTTGCCCACTGCTTAGAGCTTCAGTGCCGCAGCCGCGTCGAAGCCGAAGTCGCGAGCCTGGAACTCTTCAATCTGCCCATCGAGGGCCAAAGGGTACAGCCGAGAAAAACCCGGTCCAGTACCCAGGTCTGCGGTCACACGGAAGTGGTGTTCGTCCCGCTCTATCAAGACGTACCGCAGCCGGTCGTTCGGCTCTCGAAATGCCCACTCGTAGCCTCCGAAGTCGAGCAGCGCTGACGCCCAACCATCCCACTCGTCACCGAATTCGCGGGCGATGGCGACCGCTCCCGGCATCGGCGCAGAAATTGAGCTATCGACCGTCTGCACAGCGCGCGTCAGTTCCGGCAGGCTTCGCTCGTCGATTGATACCAAGGGGATGCGTGCGCTTTTTCCTGATGCCAGGGCGAGCTCGGCTGCACTGTGCTCGTTTACGATCCGGTCGACGACGAAGGTGCCGCGTGGCTGCGCTTGCACGATAGTTGCGAGGTGGACGAGCAACCAAGCGAAGGAGGAGCGTGATAGATCGTCCATTGGCTATCCCACTGTCTCCTTGATCCACGATGGGCACTTCCCCTTGATCGGCGGGCAGTAGGACGAGATGACGCCCTTCGTCCCGCCCCACTCGTAACTGCGGAACGACACAATTGTGCGCACAACCTGCTGGTGGATCAGCCTGCCCCGCGAGGAACGCTCCTGGAACGTTGCCTTGTACACGTAGTTCGGCGAGCCAGCTTCTGGTTTCTTCGAGTCCGGGTACTGCGTGGAAACTCGGACTGCCTTGATGCTGAGGTTGTGGCTATCGCGGATCTTGAACCAAGCGCCGTTTCGGAGGTAGACAGTCTTACTGTTGACGTCCTTCCAGCTGCTGGCGATGTACGTATTGTGGGGCTGCTGCTTCGCCTTCGCGAGCTGCACGGTGTACCCCGTCGTGCGCACGTAGGTTGCCGTCGTCATCACCGACGTCTGATCCGATGGCGTCGCCGAGTCAGTATCGGTATCGGTATCGGTATCGGTATCCGAAACAGCGGTGACCGTCGGCTCCGCCTCCGACGCAGACACGATGAACGAGGATGGCGCAGTAGTGACCGTCGTGTTCTGCTGCGACGGCCCGGATGGGCCGGTAATCGTAGCCGTCCAGTAGTAGGTGTGGCCGTCCTGCAGTGCTCCCGTCGGGACATCCCAGTCGCTTGCGCCCTCGGTGCTCGACACCACCGGGGCAGAGACGCCGTTTGGGTCTTCCGACACGGTGAACTGCACGTTGTCACCATCGCCGTAGTAGTCGCCTGTCGGCTGCACACTGAGAGTAGGCGTCATCGTAAGAGTCATCCCGGACGCCGGCGTTGTCTGCTGCTCTCTTGTTGCCCAGTCCCCAAACCCAAGCTGGTAGCTCGTCGTCGCGAGTTCGTTCCCGTCATCATCAAGCAGAGCCGCGCTCAGCGTGTTGATGCCTCCGAACGGGACCACGAGGGAGGTAACTGACGTGCTGGTGGTGTCAGACAGTTCCAGCTCACTCATGGACACGTCGTTGTCGGTCAGATCAACGGTGTAACCAGACTCCGGAGTCGGTGCAGCCGTCACCGTGCAGTTGATTGCGTCGGGCACGGTGGTCGTCCAGGAATTCGGTGAGTACGGCGCATCACACGCCAGCTGCGGCGCTTGTGGGTTGGCATACCACCCTTGGATGTCGATGACGAAGTTCGTGGCGCCGGCGCCGATGTTGTGGAGGTTGATCTTCCCGTTCGCGCCCAGTGGGACGGTGATCGTGTTGGTGCGAATAGTGCCGTCCTCATAGCGGAGAGAGGCGGTGTCAGGTTCGGTGGTGCCGTTAGCCCAGACCCGGCCCCAACCGCCACCGTTGGTGGCGATGCTTGTCAGCGTCAACACGACCGCGTTCACGCCGGACCCCATCACTGGGACGCCGGCCTTCCCGGCGACGTCGTACGCGCGGGTCTCATTACCGGCGAGGTTCCCGCCAGTGTTGCGAGTGTCGACGATGCGGCCCTGCCCCGGGGTGAACACCGCCCCGCCCTTACCTGCGGCGGTGAAGTACCCCTGCACGTCGATCGCGAGATCGATCGTGCTGTTGGCGTTGTAGATGGTGATCTTGCCATCCGCGGACAGCGGCACCTGCGCCTGCATCGTCGTGATCACGCCGCCGGCGTAGTTGAACGAGTTCGCAGGCCGCGTCGCACCGGTGGCGTACGGGGTGAGGTAGCCCACGCTCGAGGTGCTGTTCAACGCGATGAGGTTCACGATCACCGCGGACGCACCAGCAGGAACGCCAGCGGTGCCGGTCACCTGGAGGGTGGCGGACTTGCCGCTGGTGAGCTGCGCCTTCGGGATGCCGGTCCCGGAACGGCTGTCCGCGACCCGCTTCCCGTTCGACGGAACAAACCCGCCCGGTGCGGTGCCGTCAGTGTTGGCCGTGTAGTAGCCCTGCACGTCCAGGATCAGCCGGACGCTCGTCTCGGCATACACCTGGACGGTGCCGTCCGAACTGACGGCGAGAACGGACGAGAACGACGTGTTCTGCTTCGCCTCGCCACCGTAAATACCCATGAGGGTCTGGCTGGTGTCGGCGTCGGGCCGACCGAACAGCTGCCCTTGACCGGGAATGTCCGCCACGGTTGCGACAACGGAGACCGCGCCAACGGTGCCGTCATCAGGCAGCCCTGCGGTGCCGGTGACCTGCACGGTCCGCCATGCCTTCGCCGGCATCGGCGTGCTGTACCCGCCGATGTTGTTCTTCGTGTCCAAGATCCGACCGGTCGTTGGAACGAACACGCCACCGGTGCCGGTGTCGTTCAACGCCTGTGCCGGTGTTGCCACCAGCAGCGAACCAACAAGCGCCAGCGCGCCGAGCGTCGCGGCAGCGATGCTGCGCGTCCTCGAGCGCGGAGCGTGCAGCAACGAGCGCACGAAACCCCCTACGTCATGTCGACAGCAGGTGGTGCTGTCAGTCGTCAAAGCATAAGAATCAGTCGAGAAGGAGAGGTGCTACCCGAATGGGGGCCAGAGACTAAAACACCAGGTCAGAGCAGGTTGTACCGGACCGGTATGAGTGTGTCTTCATGAAAAAGACGCCACGGGAGGAGGCCCAACCCCTGCCCATCGCCACGATCACGACGACCAGATACAGTCAGCGCGTGAACCTGTTACCCCGTCGTCCTTCGCGTGTACTCGTTTATGTCCTGGTCCTCGCGGCCGCAGCCTCAGCGATCGTCGCCATGATCGCCACCCATGAGGCATCTCCCTTGCGCCCGGCATGGGTGCTCGGTAGTTCGACTACTCACTCTTACGTTGCGACCAAGAGTCAGTGGGAGATCGCAAGCAACGCTCAGACCGTGGCTTGGGTCACCGGAGCCCTCGCACTGGCCCTTTTCCTGTCAGCACTGACGACCTGGGCCGTGGCGTACGGGCGGACGAGAACGCCGCACAAGCCCGCTTGACCAGAAACGTGCAAGCGAACATGAGCAGCCACACGCGTCGCTCCACCAAACCACTCAGCGGCTAAGCGGATACCGGCGCCCAGGTCACCAATACGAGTCCGCTAGCCGATCGGCTACCGCACACGTCGCGGCCGATTCGGGATCCCGCGAAGATCCGGGGGCCTCGGTGTCTCAACAGGCCCGCCCGGCGATCTGTCCAGTGACGGCTCCCTTCGTGAGACACGGTGGAAGCTTCCGGTTGTACGTGCTCCAGGTCAGGGTTCGAGGGTGTCGGTCTCCGTCGTCAGTGCGGCTGCGAGGTCGGCTTCCGACGGTAGAGCAGCGCGTACCGCTGGTGGGAGGAGGTCGTAGCTGGCGACACCGATGGGGGTCTGCTGCCCCGCGAGGGAGTACCGGACGACGGCGTCGTTCTTGTCCGCGACCAGCAGCAGTCCAACGGTGTCCGCATGTTGGGGGCGGCGAAGCTTGTCGTTGACGAGTGCGACGTAGAAGCCGAGCTGACCGAGGTACTCGGGCTTGAACTTCCCGGTCTTGAGCTCGATGACCACGTACCGGAGCTGTTCGACGTGGAAGAAGAGCAGATCGACGTAGAAATCGTCGCCGTCGACGTCGAAGTGCACCTGCCGGCCGACGAACGCGAAGCCCTCGCCGAGCTCGCGGAGGGTGTCGATGATCCGGTCGACGAGTGCCTGCTCGAGGTGGCGCTCCTTCGCGTCACCGTCGAGGGCCAGGAAGTCGAGCACGTACGGGTCTTTCGTGATCTGCTGCGCCAGATCCGACTCCGCCGGCGGGAGCACCTCAGCAAAGTTCGTCGCGCCGCCTGCAGCCGGGTGTGCGCCTCTGACCGGAGGTGGTGCTCAAGTACGTTCCGCGACCACCCATGCGCTGCCGCCTGGCCGGCATACCAGTCACGGAGCTCATGGTCATCTAGCCGGTCGAGGAGGACCGTGATGTGCCCCCGCGGCAATTGTCCAACAGCCTGTTGGACAACTGCATCCGCCGACCACTCCCCCGCGAACCGGCGCATGTAGAACAGGTTCGCTCGGGAGAACCCCTTCATCTCGGGGAACTCAGCACGCAGATCCGTCGCGAGCCGGCTGATGACGTTGCTCCCCCATCCTTCATCGCCCTGGCGCTGCAGGATAGTCGCGCCGATCCCCCAGTACAGACGGATAAGTTCCGTGTTCACGCGCCGCTGCGCCGTGAACCGGGCAGCGCGCACTTGCTGCTTCAGCTCAGCGAGAGCAGCGGTATACCCGGATGCGGCTGGCGAGGATTCAGACATCACCGCTCAGTCTGCCCGACTGGCCGATCGGAAGAAGAGCGAACGAAGCGTTCTACGGGGTCAGCTATGCCAGGGTGGAGGCGATCCCCGAGCGAAAGGCGACCTCACTATGGCGCAGAAAGTCACCACGCACCTCGTCGACGACCTCACCGGCGACACCATCGAAGACGGCCATGGCCACACCGTGTCCTTCTCCTTCGACGGCGGCCACTACGAGATCGATCTCACCGACGACAACGCCGAGGCGCTCCGCGAAGCGTTCTCCGACTATGTCGCCGCAGCCCGCAAAGTCACCGGTCGATCTGGCCGCGCTGCAGCCGGCAGTGCACCGAAGCGTGGCAACTCGGAAGAGCTCACGAAGATCCGCGAGTGGGCGAACGCGAACGGCCACGAGGTCTCCTCCCGCGGCCGCATCAGCCAGGCCGTCCGCGACGCATACGACGCCGCGCACTGACCGCTCCCTTAAGCGAATCGGCCGGCCACCCCACGGGGTGGCCGGCCGTTCTCATGTACGCCGATACGACGCTCTTATGTCAGTCGTTGGGTCTGTTCCGACGCGCCCTTCGACGCCTATTTCTGCCCGACCGCTTCTGCTCTGGCCCAGGCGCTGCGCGGCGCCTTGTTGACGGTTTTGGGGAGTCCTCAGCACTGCCGAAAGAGAGCCCAGAAAGTACCCCGTACTGGGCCTCGAACTCGCGACCAAGCTCCGATGCTCGTCGCCGGGCAGAATCATCTACTCCACCGACCAGCTGCACAGATGCGTAATGCGCACTCCAGTCGGCCCTAATCACCGCCAGCTCGTCTGACTCGTTCATGCCGGAAGCACTCCGAGTCGCACTTCGGAGCAAATTCATCGTGTTTTCGAGATAGGAAATGGCTGCAACACGGTTCCCCACATCAATATACAACGCCTCGTCGAGGTGGTCTCTACCCCGACGATACAGATCCATCCAAGTCTGATCACCGTACTCCAGAGACACCGCTGACTTATTCAGCAAGATGGTCCCAAGCGTCGTTTGTGTATACGCGTCATCTTTGATCGTCACCGCGCGGCTTGCCCAGCTCTCGGCCGGTCCCCAATCCCCTTCATGCTTCGCATTGATTGCCCGCTGCTCCCAAAAGCGAGCATTCCATGCACCAAAAACAGGCAACAGCGAGTCGTAATATGCATCAATATTGGCGCCTTTGAAGGCGTTCCGCAAAACACGAGCCTGCATCAAACCACCCACCAACGATGCAGGCCGATTTCGCTCCTTCAAGCTTGCGCTCGTAGCGAGCCCGCCAAGGTTGCGCGTGACCCGACTCAAGGAAGCCAGACGAGCGTCGGCTTCATTTCTATCAAACATTTGCTTGAGGGCTGCGCTCCGCTGACGCGCGTATAGAAGGTCCCCCGCAACTTCGACAAGCGCATTCAATGCCGAGTGCTCGGAGATATCGTTTAGGAGCTGATCGGCGCCAACGCCAACGCCGATAGCAGCCTCTGATATCCCTACCTGATGGTTGCCCGCGGACGCTATGGCCAGCATCATCAGCAGGTCAGCGTGCCACTCTTTGGAGAGGGATCGAAGCTCCACAGCGAGACGATTCTGGAAACCCGGGGCTCCCTCTACCTCACCCATGGCTCCGAAGATGTCCCGGTCTCTAAAGTGCGCTCGCCGCGCGGCTGGCGGCAGCTGCTCAAGACGGCCAAGGCGTCCGCGGCGATTGAGCAGAGACTCAATCCGTCGCGCGTCAGCGGCATTCCTGCGGCTGTAAACGATAGTGGTCGATCGCGGCACGGTAACCGATCGGAAGTGGTTGTCGACTTGCAGCTCATGCAGAGTGGTCTCACCAAATATAACGAGGATTGAGCAATCTGTCTCATTCTGCGCATCAGTCAGCAACTCATCGAAAAACATCGTAAATTCATGAGACGAGTCGCAAATAATGACCACCGGCCCCCTCCCTGCACAAAAATCGAGAACTCGTTTCTTGTTGAATTTCGCAACGCGGTCGAAAACAAGGATTGTGGCCGCGCTTTCCCGGAGTTCGGCCGCGATAAATAGCAGTCCGGCCGAAAGACCGGCTAGACGATCGGAAAAGATGACATGAAGAGCACTTGTGCGCTGAAGATCTCGCACCCAAGCACGGCTTTCTCGTAGTACGCGCGACATCCAATCGAACTCCGCGATTGACCCCATCCTTGCATCGGCCCACTGAGGCTTGCTTCCGCCCAGAAAGTCATGATTCCGCAATGGAATGACAGAATCTTCGAGCCGTAATTCCGAGAACTGTGGAATAGAAACAGCGGTCGTTTCGTAAAGGGTAGCCAGGGCTGCCGAGTCGAGGCCAACAAGTGTGGACCACTGTCGAGTGAAATCCTCCGCAGTACCCTCGAACACTATGTATCCCAAGTGTTCCATCTCGCGCCGCTGGCCCGGAGTGACATGCGGGTCAACAATGATGGACGGGGCTGTTGAACTGGGTCGGCTCGCTACCAAAGTGGCCTCTAGGTCTGGTTCATCCAGACCCTTCGCACCGATGATAATGAACGGCTTGGTAACGACGCTCCCCCTGAGTATCTGATCCCACACTGGCGTTCGGGCGATAGCGTTAGCATAGTCGGAAAAAGAGAATACGAGTGGAGTAGGCTCTGGCT
Organism: Curtobacterium sp. 1544; assembly: GCF_040544915.1. Lineage (NCBI taxonomy): Bacteria > Bacillati > Actinomycetota > Actinomycetes > Micrococcales > Microbacteriaceae > Curtobacterium > Curtobacterium sp. 1544. The sequence goes on along the minus strand of NZ_JBEPKX010000021.1, from coordinate 32,139 downwards.
CGATGATTGAGCCATGCAAGTGCACGATTTGCAGGTCGTCTGATTCCGAGAACTCATCAGTCCAGTCAATCACCCTGAGCCGCGTCACTCTCTGTCGACGGCTCTGCGCAAACGCCCGCTCAAAAACGTCGTCGATGTTTAGCGTCCACACGCGGCCCCACGGTAAGCCGGCTAGATGCGTAAACCATTCTTCGTGTGTGGCTCCTCCAAATACCTCTTTGAGGTACTTCCAGACTTCATTCTTTCCGACGTCGTAGACCGCCCGCTGATAGGCCCGCTGCAAGGAGTTACCGTCTTCGATGAGGGCCGCGGGAAATTTTTCCTGCAACATTGCGATCAGGGAAGCGGCCATTGGCAGCGGCCGCTGTCGCGCGTTCTTGCTTCCGAAGCTTGCGCCCGCGCCGAGCAGGAGTTGGTAGTCACCACTTCGTGCCGCCACGTAGGCGTCATTGGCTTTATCGCCAAGAAGTAGGCTTAGATCATTCACGAGTTGTCCTCACTGACGGTCACACGATGCTATGGCACGTACCGGTCTCTGCCAAGCAAGTCTGGTGCTCTCGGCGGGCGGCCGCGGTCTGTGAGAGTGGCGTGCTGGGGTATACCGCAGCGCGACGGCGTCCGTCGGCGCTCCTAGCGTCTCGTTGGGGTTCGATTGCGGACGTTGCAACAGGTCTGCCTGAGGGTCTAGACCTGGCGCCACGACTCCTACCGTCGGCTCATCGAAGTTGTCGACGGAGTCGTAGGGGACCCGTCCGGCTTCGGCTCTTGATGCTCACCACAGCCTTCTTGAATGCTCTTGACCGGTCGTTGGCTGCTGCTCGATGGTCATCGTGGGGGCGAGAGGGTCGCCTCCCGATCGTTAGGGGACCTGTATGAAGCTTCGAACAATCACCACCGCGGCGGTAGCAAGCGGATGTGTCATCGCCACACTGATGCTGCCGACGATCGCGAACGCAGACGGGACCGCGACGCCAACCCCAGCTTCAACGTCCGCGCCCGCGCCGACCACGGCCCCGGAGTCAACACACAATCCGGTAGCTCCCGAGTCACCAACTCCGACAGCTTCGCCGACGCGAACATCTACGCCGACGCCGACCGATACGCCTGCCCCAGGTCGGGCCACGCCCGCCAGCGGCACTGTCTGGTTCGTTGGGTCTCCGGACGAGACGCTTCGCACGCTCGTGACCCGGTCCGTGAGCGCTGATCCCCAGTCAGCCGACGCATGGGCCGCAGATTTGCGGTCGCTTCAGGCTGACACGACGGGCGGGAAGACCGTTTCTGTCCCTGGCGCGGCTTCCAACGCGTCGGCGATCGAACAGACGCGTGCGATTGCTGATGCTCTCGATGCGCTTCAGGGCCCATCGACGGCAGCTTCCTCGAAAGTTCACGTACTTGCGTCTGGCTTGACCTATGAGCTCCGCGGTGTTGCCATCAACTCAAACGCAACCTGGCAGATGAACACCGAGATCGACGGCGGATACTGCAGCCCTGACGGGTGCGACATCACGGACAAGACCCGGCAGACTTGGAAGATCAGCCCCGGCTACCGCTCCGACAAGTACAACTTCACCTCCATTCGCACCGGCGCCGGTCACCTCACGAAGATCTACGCGTACATTTCAGCGCTGTGCAACGGGTCGGCGTGCGGTGACACCTTCGCAGGCAAGAGCGGGCCGGAGAATGGCTCCGGGTCCGGGAACGTGTACCTGGATCACCCAACGTCCGCCGCGGGTAAGGGCATCGTGGACCGGGTTCAGATGGAGGCGTACTTCACGCCCAACAAGACGACCTACTACGACAGCGCAAAGACTGGCACCGCGAAGTGCGGGGCAGGCAGCAACTTGAACTGCCGTTACTGATCGCGTGACCCTGAGTAGAACGGTGGAAGGAAAGCGCATGTCCGACCTGATCGATCTCCGCCGGGCCGAAGTGCCGTGGGCACTGCAGGACCGGTTGGTTCTCGCGACCGAAGGCCCAGTATCACTCTGGCTGGATGCGTTCCGGTTACATAGTCAGGCGCTGCTCTTCTCCTCGACGCTCGTCTGGGACCCAACCGCGGTGTCGGAGGATCCTGACGACTGGCCCGACCTCACCGGCACGAGGCCAGGCCGCGAACCCGTCCGACTCGAGGTCCTGGCCAACGAGACACTGTGGGTCAACGATCCGCGGAGCGAGCAACCGTTGGAATTCTTCAACGCCAGCGCGGTTCCAGGATTCGCGACCGCATCATGGTGGATCCCTGTTGTACCTCGGGCCCTGAAGTTCACGGTTCAAACGAGCCTGCTGCCGGACATGATCCACGCTGACATCGACGCATCCGGATGGCAGGACGCCGTCGACCACGTTATCCATCTCAATCGAGAGGCCGGCTAGCGCGGGAAGAGAGGAAGGGCCGTGTGCACCCAGTGGTGCGCACGGCCCTTCCCGCGCTCATTACGAACGGCCCAGCGGACGCCAGTGCGGGCTGATGTCTGATAGTCCTCGCTAGCGCATCGACGCCCGGTGGTGGGCCGCTATCTGTTGGTATCGGCTGCTATCTCCTGCTTGCGTGGAGTAGCTGCCTGGTCGAGGTCTGCGCCGAGCGTTTGAGCGTCGTTCCAGATGGCGGTGAGTCTGGCGAGTGCGGTGTCGACAGCGGCTTCTGTAGCGCCGAGCTCGGTGTAGGTCTCCTGCAGTGTGAGCGTGTCGAACCGTGAGGGCCGCCGCTCGACCAATCCGAGGACCTCCCTCTGCGGTGGACCGTCAGCGGCGGCTGCTCGTCGGCTCGGAATGAGGCTCGTCATCGACCGTCCCGACAACGCGACACCGGTTCGTGCCCAACCGTGAATGTCTAACGGCAACAGCAGTTGCTCCGCCCGACGCCATTCCCCCGGTACCGCCTGCTCGCAGTCGTGCCGGTCGAGGTTCCCCTTTGTGGGGTCGAGGAGTCTGATGACGTCGCCGCGGAATCCGGTCCAGACGGGTCCGACGATGCGCGGCCATCGGGTCACCGCACACGCCGCACACGACGCCGGATCGTCGACTGAGGTAACGACGTGGCCGCGGATCCGGACAATGCTCGTCACCGCGAGGTCCGCAGGGGTAATAGCGCGGGCTTGTTCGCGGGTCAGGTGGAGGACCCCAAGGAGGACTATGAGAAACGCGTCGCGGCGGCCGCGGAGCCCGACCGGGTACCGGTACTTCGGGATCGCCGCGAGCACCCCTCCAACGGCCGCCTGGTCGGGGGCTTCTGGTCGCGGCCACACCCGGGCCTCCACCGTGGGTATCGGGTCCGGGATGCCGGCGGCGAGGTGGTGTGCGCGGATCGTGCGCCGGCGGAGCCGCTGCGTCGACGCGCTCCCGGGGAACAGCGTCAGGAACTGCTCGATCGTTGCTCCCGTCGCAGGGAGCGAATCGTGGTCTGCCGCCTCGCACCACGCGACGAATCGGCCCCAGTGCGCCTCGAGCAGTGCCCTGCTGTCAAGGCCGAGTTTGGGGGAGGTTTGGGGGTTCACAAGCGCATCCGGGTGACCGCGTTGCGGACGAGGGGTGCGTATTCGCGGTCGTAGATCTGCAGGGTGGCGGCGTTGGTGTGGTGGGTCTGGTTCATGATCTCCACGTCCGTGGCGCCGGCGTTGCGTGCTTCGGTGACGAATCCGGCGCGGAGGGAGTGCCCAGACCAGCCGTCCTCCCCGAGCCCGGCGGCCCTCGCGCGGCGGGCGACGGCCTTCCCTACCGTGGTCGGGCTGATGCCGCTGCTCCGGAACAGGCCCCACTTCGACACGGCTCGGAAGAACGGCATCGACGGCGGCAACCGATCCGGGCCGAGCCCGTCGGCGCAGATGTGCACGGCGAGACTCGCGCCGGTGAACGCGGCGAAGAGGCCCGCTTCACCGCGGGCGTCCTGCGCGGCCATCAGTCGGGACAGTCGGACGTACGCGCAGGGGACGCAGGTGACCGGGTTCGCGCCCTGTTGCAGCACCTTGATCCGGCCGGCGCCGTCCTGGTCGGTCTTGGACTTCCGGACACGGGCGTAGACGCCCTCGCCATCGAAGAGGCGGAGATCGGCGACCGTCAGCGCAGTGAGTTCGGATTCGCGGAACGCGCCGACGAATCTGAACAGCAGCAACGCCTGATCGCGGGTCCCTAGGACACCGGTCTGCAGGTCAGCGACGTCGATCTGCAGCAGCGTCGTCTGCAGCGCCTTCAGCGTCATCGGCTTCGCCCGCCGCACCGGCACCGACCGGGTGCGGCGGATGCCCTTCAACACGTCGCGGACGATCGGGGTGGAGCCGGGTGGGGTGTGGCCGCGGCGAGCGTGTTCCCAGTCGATCGCGGCGACGTAGCGACTGATCGTTGCCGGCGCGTACCGCTGGCCGCCATCGGCGAGGACAGCGTTGGCCTTATCCGCGAGGAACGCCGCAACCTCGGTCGGATCGACCGGCGCGGTACTGACCTGCTCGAGCTCGTGCGGTTCGGAGATCTCGTGGTCGAGGAAACCGGCCCGCCACCGCGCGAAATGCCGCAGGTCCGACCGGTACGCGCGGATCGTGTTCGGCGACAGGGACGCTTCGGCAAAGACGCGCGGCGACGCGTCCGCCGGCACCACCACGGCACCCGAACTAGCCGGGCGCCCCTCCCCCGCAGCGGTGCGGAGCCGCGCGAACGCTGTCCGGGACCGCCTGCCGCGGCACGCTCCTCAGCAGACGCACCGCGACGAACAGTGCGAACGCCCGGCGAGCTCATCGCGCGACCCATCTCGATGGTCTCGCCCGCCTCGTCCACTTGCCCTCGTTTCTGCCGTCGTTTTTGCCGTCGTTTTTGCCGTCGGCGGCACTGTGCACGCCTGCCGCGTCAGCTCCGATAATAGTTCTTATCGGATTGATCGAAATTGCCGGCAATTAAACATGCGCAGGCAAACGAAAGCAGCGTCGGGCGATAGACTGAATTAGCGCGCACAAGCGGCGGACATGCCACCGGGACGGACTCCTTTTGATCCGATCGCTCCGCCGGAACGAACTCGTATGAAATCACGGATCTGCTTGATCGAGGCGAAAATACCGCGGGCCTGGATGAGCAACTGGTGGCTGCTCAGGCGCCTGTCGGGTCAGGATTGCAACGCTGTCAGCCATGTGGCTCGGTCGATACCACCCCGAAGCCACCAGCCCACGTCTCCGCATAAGCAGGATGCGAGAGCGAGATGGCACCCAAAGTCGGACGATGGCACCCAATGTCGGGCGCCGAGATCAGCCCGATGAGCAAGGTAGCTTGACGAAACCCACGTATGGCTGCGATCCAACGCCCCGCCGGCCGAAGCCAGCGGGGCGCTCCCCAGTGCGAGCGAGACCTAGAAGTCCCAGTCCTCGTCCTCAGTGTTCACAGCCTTGCCGATCACGTACGACGACCCCGACCCCGAGAAGAAGTCGTGGTTCTCGTCAGCGTTCGGCGACAGGGCGGACAGGATCGCCGGGTTCACGTCCGTGATGTTCTTCGGGAACATCGGCTCGTAGCCCAGGTTCATCAGCGCCTTGTTGGCGTTGTAGTGCAGGAACTTCTTGACGTCCTCGGTGAGACCGACTTCGTCGTAGAGGTCCTGCGTGTACTGCACCTCGTTCTCGTACAGCTCGAACAGCAGCGAGAACGTGTAGTCCTTCAGCTCGTCCCGCTCGGCCTGGCCGAGCTGCTCGAGCCCCTTCTGGTACTTGTACCCGATGTAGTACCCGTGGACGGCTTCGTCACGGATGATCAGGCGAATGAGGTCGGCGGTGTTCGTGAGCTTCGCACGCGAGGACCAGTGCATCGGCAGGTAGAAGCCGGAGTAGAACAGGAACGACTCGAGCAGCGTCGAGGCGACCTTGCGCTTCAGCGGCTGGTCGCCCTGGTAGTAGTCCATGACGATCTGGGCCTTCTTCTGCAGGTTCGGGTTCTCCTCGGACCAGCGGAAGGCTTCATCGATCTCGGGCGTCGACGCGAGAGTCGAGAAGATCGACGAGTAGCTCTTGGCGTGCACCGACTCCATGAACGCGATGTTCGTGTAGACGGCTTCTTCGTGCGGGGTGATCGCGTCGGGGATGAGCGACACGGCGCCGACGGTGCCCTGGATGGTGTCCAGGAGCGTCAGTCCGGTGAAGACGCGCATGGTCAGCTTCTGCTCGGCCGGCGTGAGCGTGTTCCACGACTGCACGTCGTTCGACAGCGGCACCTTCTCGGGCAGCCAGAAGTTGTTGACGAGGCGGTTCCAGACCTCGACGTCCTTGTCGTCCTGGATGCGGTTCCAGTTGATGGCCTGGACCGAATCGATGAGCTTCAGCTTCTCGACCAACGCACGTTCCTTTGTAGAGATGGTGACTAAGTGACGGGCTGGAGGCGCGGTGCGGGCTGGCACCGCGCCTCCAGGATGTGGGCAGTCGCGTCAGCGACCAGCCGCTACAGCATGCAGCTGACGCAGCCCTCGACCTCGGTGCCCTCGAGCGCGAGCTGGCGCAGACGGATGTAGTAGATCGTCTTGATGCCCTTGCGCCATGCGTAGATCTGCGCCTTGTTGATGTCGCGCGTGGTCGCGGTGTCCTTGAAGAACAGCGTGAGCGACAGACCCTGGTCCACGTGCTGCGTCGCCGCGGCGTACGTGTCGATGATCTTCTCCGGGCCGATCTCGTACGCGTCCTGGTAGTAGTCCAGGTTGTCGTTCGTCATGAACGGCGCCGGGTAGTAGACGCGACCGAGCTTGCCTTCCTTGCGGATCTCGATCTTCGACGCGATCGGGTGGATCGACGAGGTGGAGTGGTTGATGTACGAGATCGAACCGGTCGGCGGGACGGCCTGCAGGTTCTGGTTGTAGATGCCGTGCTCCTGGACGGAGGCCTTCAGCGCGGCCCAGTCCTCCTGCGTCGGGATCGCGATGTTCGCCTTGGCGAAGAGCTCCTCCACGCGCGAAGTCGCGGGTGCCCAGACGGCGTCGGTGTACTTGTCGAAGAACTCACCCGACGCGTACTTCGAGTCGCGGAAGCCGTCGAAGGTCTCGCCGGTCTCGATCGCGATCGTGTTCGACGCACGCAGGGCGTGGAACAGCACCGTGTAGAAGTAGATGTTCGTGAAGTCGATGCCCTCTTCGGAGCCGTAGTACACGCGCTCGCGAGCGAGGTAGCCGTGCAGGTTCATCTGGCCGAGGCCGATGGCGTGCGACTTGTCGTTGCCGTCCTCGACGGAGCGGACCGACGAGATGTGCGACATCTGCGACACCGAGGTGAGGCCGCGGATGGCGGTCTCGATGGTGCGACCGAAGTCCGGCGAGTCCATCGTCAGCGCGATGTTCAGCGAGCCGAGGTTGCAGGAGATGTCCTTACCGATCTCCTTGTATGAGAGGTCCTCGTTGAACGTGGTCGGCGTGTTGACCTGCAGGATCTCCGAGCACAGGTTGGACATGTTGATCCGACCCTTGATCGGGTTGGCCTTGTTCACCGTGTCCTCGAACACGATGTACGGGTAGCCCGACTCGAACTGGATCTCGGCGATCGTCGTGAAGAAGTCACGCGCCTTGATCTTCGTCTTCTTGATGCGCGGGTCGTCGACCATCGCGCGGTAGTTCTCGGAGATCGGGACGTCGCCGAACGGGACGCCGTAGACCTTCTCGACGTCGTACGGCGAGAACAGGTACATGTCCTCGTTGTTCTTCGCGAGCTCGAACGTGATGTCCGGCACGACGACGCCCAGCGAGAGCGTCTTGATGCGGATCTTCTCGTCGGCGTTCTCACGCTTGGTGTCGAGGAACCGCATGATGTCCGGGTGGTGCGCCGACAGGTAGACGGCACCGGCACCCTGACGCGCACCGAGTTGGTTCGCGTAGGAGAAGGAGTCTTCCAGCAGCTTCATCACGGGGATGATGCCCGAGGACTGGTTCTCGATCTGCTTGATCGGGGCGCCGGCCTCGCGGATGTTGGAGAGGAGCAGGGCCACGCCGCCGCCGCGCTTCGAGAGCTGCAGCGAGGAGTTGATGCCGCGCGAGATCGACTCCATGTTGTCCTCGATGCGGAGGAGGAAGCAGGAGACGAGCTCGCCGCGCTGGGCCTTCGCGGTGTTGAGGAACGTCGGGGTCGCCGGCTGGAAGCGGCCGGCGACGATCTCCTCGACGAGGTCGATCGCGAGCTGCTCGTTGCCCTGCGCCAGGCCGAGGGCGGTCATCACGACGCGGTCCTCGAAGCGCTCGAGGTAGCGCTTGCCGTCGAACGTCTTGAGCGTGTAGCTCGTGTAGTACTTGAACGCGCCGAGGAACGTCTGGAACCGGAACTTCTTCGAGTACGCCAGGTCGTTGAGCTTCTGGATGAACTCGAGCGAGTACATGTCGATCGTCTCGCGCTCGTAGTACTCGTTCTCGACCAGGTAGTCGAGCCGCTCCTTCAGGTTGTGGAAGAAGACGGTGTTCTGGTTGACGTGCTGCAGGAAGAACTGCTTGGCGGCCTCACGATCCTTGTCGAACTGGATGTTCCCGTCCGCGTCGTAGAGGTTGAGCATCGCGTTGAGGGAGTGGTAGTCCATCCCCGTCTGCGGCGACGTCAGATCGACGTCTGCAACTGCTGCGTCCAAAATGCATCCAATCCTGAGTTGACCGCCGACACGTCGTCAGGGGTCCCGAAGAGTTCGAATCTGTAGAGAACGGGGACGTTGCACTTCTGTGCGATGACGTCCCCCGCGAGGCCGTAGGCCTCACCGAAGTTCGTGTTGCCGCCGACGACCACACCGCGGATGAGCGAGCGGTTGTGCGCGTCGTTGAGGAACTTGATGACCTGCTTGGGGACCGCGCCCTCGCCGTTGCCGCCGCCGTAGGTGGGCAGGAACAGCACGTAGGGCTCGTCCACGTGGAGGAACGGGTCGCTCGGGTAGAGCGGGATCCGGTCCGCGTCGCGGCCGAGCTTCTCGACGAAGCGCGCGGTGTACCCGGACACGCTCGAGAAGTAGACCAGTCGGCTCATGGTGCCCCTCCGGGTGAGAAGGTGCGGACAGACGGACCGTGGGGTGTCCGGGGTGGTGATCCGAGCCTCCTGAACGAGCTCGGGGCACCACCCGCGGACGTGAAGCGCGTTACGCCAGTTCGGCGCTGAGCGTCGCGATCTTGTCGGGGCGGAAGCCCGACCAGTGGTCGTCGTCGGTCACGACGACGGGGGCCTGCATGTAGCCGAGGCTCTTGACGTGCTCGAGCGCGGCCTCGTCCGTGGAGACGTCGTGCACTTCGTACTCGATGCCCTTGTTGTCGAGGGCCCGGTACGTCGCGGTGCACTGGACGCAGGACGGCTTGGTGTAGACGGTGACGGCCATGTTCTCCCCTGGTTTCTTGCTGGGTGGTACGTGCTGTGGAGGTGGTGCTGATGCTGGTCCGCAGCCGAGGTCCGGGAGGGGCCGCTGCGATGGCTCCACACTACATCTAGTGGCTGGCGGAGTCACCGACCACAAGAGGAAGTGTTACAGCCGTGTAGTTCTCCACAAGCTCCTCCACAGTGTGAACAGCTCGGAGAGGCCCGTGATTCCGCCATTCTCCAGCCGACCACCGACACTTCCCCACACCCGTGGACAGGTTCGATCCACATGTGTGGAATCAGCGCGTCGGCGTGTCGCGGATGCCTCGCGAGCGGACCGCCGTCCACACCTCCCCCGGACGGGTGACACCCCCTGCCGTCCGGTCCGTACACTCGTGTCGTGAGCACGTACGGCCCCCTCCTGAAGACCCCTGGCGTGGGTCGTGTCATCGCCGCGCAGCTCACCGCACGCTTCCCGTTCGGGATGCTGTCGCTGGCCTACCTGCTGCACGTCGAGCACGTCTTCCACTCGTACGGCGCCGCGGGCCTCGTGCTCGCGACCACGAGTGTCGGCCAGGCGCTCGCGGGCCCGCTCACCAGTCGGTGGATGGGCAGCTGGGGCATGCGTCCGGTCCTCGTCCTGACGAGCATCTTCGCGCTCGTGAGCATGGGCGTGATCGCCTTCGTGGTCATGCCGCTCTGGGGGTACGTGGTCGTCGGGTTCATCGGCGGCCTCGCGGTCCCGCCCGTGCAGCCCGCCGTGCGCACCATCTACCCCAAGATGGTGACCTCTTCGCAGCTCACTCCCCTCTTCTCCCTCGACGCGAGCGCGCAGGAACTCATCTGGGTCGCCGGCCCGGTCATCACCACGTTCGTCGCGACGCAGGTCGGCACCGTGCAGGCGATCGTCCTCGCGATGGTGTTCCTGGTCGTCGGTGGCGCCTGGTTCATCGGCTCCCCCGAGCTCGGCCGGGTCCGCATCCCCCGGTCGAAGCGGGCGTTCGGCGTCGTGCTGAAGCGGCCGTCCGTCGTCGTGGCCACCCTCACCGGACTCCTCCTCATCGGGGCGTGCGCCGCGGTCGAGGCGAGCGTCACGAGCGTCTTCGGCGAGGGCAGCCCGAACGCCGGCATCGTCCTGGCCGTCTTCGCGGTCGGTTCGCTCATCGGCGGTCTGACGCTCGGCCACCGCCCGATCTCACGGAACACCCTGTGGACGCGCATGTCGATCGTGTTCGTTGGGCTCGCCCTGGCCGTCGGCGGCACGAACTTCTGGTGGCTCTGCCTCGCGCTCGTGATCGCGGGTGCGGGCATCGCCCCGGCCCTCGCCGTCATGTTCGGGTCGGTGTCCGCGACGGTGAAGTTCTCGGACACGGCAGAGGCCTACGGCTGGATGGGCACCGGCCAGCTCATCGGGGCTGCGGGCGGTTCGGCGGTCGCGGGCTTCCTCATCGACAGCCACGGAGCGTCCGGCGGCATGATGGTCAGCGCCGTGATGGCCGCCGTCGGGGTCGTCCTGCCCCTCGTCACGAAGCGGTGGCTCCCCGACCTGCGCGGTCGCGACGCGAGCCCGATCCCCGACACCGAGCCGGTGACGATCCCCACTTGACCCCGGTCGTCGAAACACGCGCGTTTCGAAATCCCGCGCGTCGATCGACGCGCGTCACGTCGATCTCGTGGTGCGAAACCCGGCCTGGAGGCGCGGCATGCGCCCGCCACGATCGGCAGGATGGGTGCATGGTCACCTCAGTCCCCCTCCGCGACGGCGCATCGATCCCCGCGATCGGCTTCGGCGTCTACAAGGTCGACGACGCCGAAGCCGAGACGGCCGTCGGTCTGGCGCTGGACGCCGGCTACCGGCACGTCGACACAGCCGAGATGTACGGCAACGAGACCGGCGTCGGGAAGGCGATCCGTGCCTCCAGGCTGGACCGTGACGACGTCTTCGTGACGACCAAGGTGTGGAACGACCACCAGGGGCGCGACGCGACCCTGCGGGCGTTCGACGGCAGTCTCGAGCGGCTGGGACTCGACACCGTCGACCTGTACCTCATCCACTGGCCGGCCGCGGCGAACGACCGCTACGTCGAGACCTGGCGGGCACTCGTCGAGCTGCGCGAGTCCGGCCGGGCGCGCAGCGTCGGTGTCTCGAACTTCCAGGTGCCGCACCTGGAACGGATCATCGGCGAGACCGGCGAGGTCCCGGCGCTCAACCAGGTCGAGCGGCACCCGTGGTTGCCGCAGCGCGACCTCATGGCGTTCCACGAGCGGCACGGAATCGTGACGGGTGCGTGGTCGCCGCTCGGGCGCGGCCGGCTCATCGAGGAACCGGTGCTCACGGGCATCGCGGACGCCCACGGGGTGAGCGTTGCGCAGGTGCTCGTGCGGTGGAACGTCCAGCAGGGGGTGGTGGTGCTGCCGAAGTCGGTGACGCCGTCGCGCATCCGGTCGAACCTCGACGTCGACGGGTTCGTGCTGAGCGACGACGAGCTGGCGGCGATCGCGTCGCTCGAGTCGGGGCAGCGGACGGGGTCGCACCCGGACTCGGTGTCGTGAGGGCGCGCTAGGGCCGGCGGTCCTCCTCCGACTGCCACGGCAGGTGCAGGTCGCCCGGTTCGGGCTCGACGTCGCCGGCGTCGTCGGAGCCTCCCGTCCCGGGAGCAGCGACCACCTTCGACGGATCGATGCCGTCCTGCTCGAGGTCGTCGTCGGTGCGGGCATCGGTCGGTTCGGGACCGGGTTCGTTCGGTGCGAGGTCACTCATGCCGTGCACGGTAGGCGCTGTGTCCCGAGTACCAGTTCGGTCACGACGGCTGTCTTCCCCACACGCCCCCGTTACGATCTCGGCGAGGGGGAACGATGCGAGGACCACGCACCGCGACGACAGCGGTCATCGGCACGGTACTGACGGGGCTGCTGCTCACGGGATGCACGGCGTTCGGCGGGGACGACAGCGTGCCGAAGCCGACCCGGGCGGCCGAGGACGCCACCGGCCAGACGCCGAAGCCGGACTCGACGCCCGGCACGGAGCACGTCGCGTCGAAGCAGATCGTCCCGGCGGGCACCGTCGTCGCCGAGACCGATGCGGTGTCGAAGAGCGGGGACACCAGCATCCACGTCCGGGTGGTCGCCGACGACCACGGCCGGTTCGAGGCGCAGTTCTCGGACTACCGGACGACGGAACCGCAGCCGATGACGGTCGAGTTCCGCCGCACGGCGAAGTACGGCGACTACTGGGACAACGCGGCCGTCGCCGCCACCACCTGGGAGCCCAACGCGGACGCACCGGCGACCGTCAGTCTCGCAGCGGCCGGTGCCTACCCGGACTGGCTGCACGACGTCGTCCTCGTCCCGGCACCCAAGGAAGGCGGCGACTCGGACACGCGTCCGTGGGTGGGATCCGTCCTGGCGGTCGGAGCCCTGCCGTGGAAGCTCCCCGCCCCGTTCCCGGACCTCCACGTGACCGTCGGCAAGGACCGCCCCGGCGCGTACGGCTACGTGTTCGGCAAGGACGGCAAGGTCTTCTCCGACGGCGGCACTCCGTCGACGTACCAGGTCGCCCACGGTGACGAACAGACCACCGTGGCGGAGCGCTTCGGCATCACGATGGCAGAGCTCCGCTGGCTCAACCCCACCATGAAGGTGCGGGACAACGGCTGGATCTACGAGGACACGATCCTCAACCTGGACCCCGCCACGCGCTGAGTGCCGTGCGGTCGGTGCGGTCCGTTACGGTTGACCAGCACTCGCCACACGCAGGAGGTCCCACCGTGACGATCGTCGCCGCAGCAGACGGCTCAGCCCTCGGCAACCCCGGCCCCGCCGGCTGGGCCTGGTACGTCGACGACGACCGCTGGGCCGCCGGGGGTTGGCCGAACGCCACGAACAACCAGGGCGAGCTCACCGCCGTGCTCCAGCTACTCCGGGCGACGAAGGACACCGGCGAAGCGCTGCACATCCTCTGCGACAGCCAGTACGCCATCAAGGCCTGCACGGAGTGGCTGGCCGGGTGGAAGCGGAAGGGCTGGCGGAAGGCCGACGGCAAGCCGGTCATGAACGTCGAGATCATCAAGGAGCTCGACGCCGAGCTCCAGGGCCGCAAGGTCACGTTCGAGTGGGTCCGCGGCCACGTCGGTCACGAGATGAACGAGGCAGCAGACGTCCGTGCCCGCGGTGCTGCGACCGCCTACCAGCAGGGCACCGACGTCCCGCACGGGCCGGGCTGGCCCGGGGTCGAGGTCACCGAGCCGGCCGCCCTGCCGGAGGCGACGCCGCCCGCGACCCTGTTCTGACCGCGACGACACGGCGACTCGCAGACGAGGCGGTGCCGACACCGGCCGCACCGGCCGCAGCGGGTCCGGCTCGTCAGATGCCGCGCTCCCACAACGCCACCGCGCTCTCGAGGTGGTCGTACCGGTACGGCTTCTCCTCCCCCGTCGGCTCGTACCCCAGCGCCCGCCAGAACGGCTCCGCGACCCCGGCGTTCGTCGCGACGATCCCCAGTCGCAGCCGATCGACGGTGCTCACCGCATGCGCTCGCTCGACGACCGCGTCGTGCATCCTCCGGCCGAGCCCCCGCCCGTGCCGGTCACCGCGGACGACGAGCAGGCCGATGAAGGCGACGGACACCGACGGGTACCCGACGAGCACGTCGGCGAACGCGACCAGTTCGGGCCCGTCCCACAGCCCGATCCCGTGCTTGTGCGCGGGGTCGAACCCGTCGGGCACCGCCAGCAGGGCACTCAGACCGTCGGACGGCCCGGGCGGGTACCCGGTTATTCGTTCGGCGTAGTCGGGGACGCTCTCGAGCACCCGTTGCAGCGCGTCGACGTCGTCGGCGCCGAGGTCTCGAACGGTGATCGGCATGCGCTCAGTCGACGTCCACCTCGGCCCAGCCGTCGAACCGGCCGATCTCGGTGACCCGCACGACCGCTTCACCGGCTTCGTCGGACGCATCGAGGTCGATCGTCGCCGAGAACCCGAAGTCCTTGTCACCCGAGGGATCCGCGAAGATCTGCCGCGCACGCCAGACCCGCGCCGAGCCAGCTGTGCCGACGGCCCCGGCCTCGTCCAGCACCAGGTACTGCATCGACCGGGCGTCGGCATCCGTCCCGACCTCGTCGTGCGCCTCGTAGTACTCCTCGAGCACGGCGTCCCAGGCGTCCTCGCCGAAGCCCGAGGCCCCGTCCAACGCCCCGAGTCCGGCGACGTCGTCCGCCGCGGCGAGCAGCACCCGCTGGAACAGGGCGTTGCGAACGAGGACCCGGAAGGCACGCGGGTTCCCCGTGAGTCGCGAGGGCTGCGGCGGCGCGATCTCCTCGTGTTCCTCCGACGCGAGCAGGACGTCTCCGTTCAGCAACGCCTCCCACTCGTCGACGAGCGACGAGTCGGTCTGCTTGACGACCTCGCCGAGCCACTCGATCAGGTCGTCGAGCTCCGGGGTGCGCTGCTCGTCGGCGATGGTCTGCCGCATGGTCCGGTACGCGTCGGACAGGTACCGGAGGACGAGTCCCTCGGAGCGGGTGAGCTGGTAGAACCGCACGAAGTCGCCGAAGGTCATCGCCCGCTCGTACATGTCCCGGACGACGGCCTTGGGCGAGAGCGCGAAGTCGAGCACCCACGGCTGCTCGGCGGCGTAGGCCTCGTACGCCGCTTCGAGCAGCGTCGCGAGCGGCTTGGGCCACGTGACCTCCTCGAGCAACTCCATCCGCTCGTCGTACTCGATGCCCTCCTGCTTCATCCGGGCGACGGCCTCACCGCGCTCCTTGAACTGCTGCTGCGACAGGATCGCCCGGGGGTCGTCGAGGGTGGCCTCGACGATGGACACCATGTCGAGTGCGTAGGTGGGCGACGAGGGGTCGAGCAACTCGAACGCGGCGAGCGCGAACGGCGACAGCGGCTGGTTGAGCGCGAAGTTCGGCGCGATGTCGACGGTCAACCGGTACTCGCCGTCGACCTTCTCGATGACCCGGGCGTTGATCAGCGTCCGCGCGATCGTCAACGCACGCCGGGCCATGGCGAGCTGCCGTGCCCGGGGTTCGTGGTTGTCGAAGACGAGTGCCCGGACGTCATCGAACGCCGAACCGCCGCGCGCCACGACGGAGAGCACCATCGCGTGCGTGATGCGCATGCGCGAGACCATCGGCTCGGGTTCGGCCGCGATGAGCCGCTCGAACGACGCCTGTCCCCACGAGACGAACCCCTCGGGCGCCTTCTTGCGCTTGATCTTGTTCTTCTTCTTCGGGTCGTCGCCGGCCTTGGCGAGCGACCGTGCGTTCTCGATGTCGTGTTCGGGCGCCTCGGCCACGACGTCGCCCTCGGTGTCGTACCCGGCTCGTCCGGCGCGACCGGCGATCTGGTGGAACTCACGGGCGGAGAGCTGCCGCATCTTCGTGCCGTCGAACTTCGTCAGCCCGGTGAGCAGCACCGAACGGATCGGCACGTTGATCCCGACACCCAGGGTGTCGGTGCCGCAGATCACGGGCAGGAGTCCGCGCTGGGCGAGCTGCTCGACGAGCCGTCGGTACTTCGGCAGCATGCCGGCGTGGTGGACCCCGATGCCGGCCCGGATGAGTCGCGACAGGGTCTGCCCGAACCCGGCACTGAACCGGAAGCCCGCGATCGCGTCGGCGATCTGATCACGACGATCGCGATCGGCCACGCGCGCGGACATCAGCGCCTGCGCCCGTTCGAGCGCCGCGGCCTGCGCGAAGTGCACGATGTAGATCGGTGCCTTGCCCTCGTCCAGCAGCCGCTCGACGGTCTCCTGCACGGGCGTCATGACGTACTCGTACTCGAGGGGCACGGGACGCGAGACCCCGGTCACGCGGGCGGTGGGGCGTCCGGTCCGCCGGGACAGGTCGTCGGCGATGGTGGTGACGTCGCCGAGGGTCGCGGACATGAGCAGGAACTGCGCACGCTCGAGCACGAGGAGCGGCACCTGCCACGCCCACCCGCGGTCGGGGTCGCCGTAGTAGTGGAACTCGTCCATCACGACGACGTCCACATCAGCGTCGGGTCCCTGCCGGAGTGCGAGGTTCGCCAGGATCTCCGCGGTGCAGCACACGATCGGGGCGTCGGCGTTGACGCTCGAGTCACCGGTGACCATGCCGACGTTCTGCGCACCGAACAGTTCGACGAGCTGGAAGAACTTCTCGGAGACGAGCGCCTTGATCGGTGCCGTGTAGTAGCTCCGCTTGCCCTCGGCGAGCGCGGCGAAGTGCGCCCCGGCGGCGACGAGGGACTTCCCGGTGCCGGTGGGGGTGCTCAGGACGACGTTCGCGCCGGACACCAGTTCGATGACGGCTTCGTCCTGCGCCGGGTACAGCGGTCGTCCGCCCTCGGCGGCCCACGCGGCGAAGGCCTCGTAGACCTCGTCGGGGTCGACGGCGCCGCCGTCGGCGGCCGGCAGTGCCGCGACGAGCGGTGGGAGCGTGGTGACGTCCGTCATGGGTCCATCCTCCCAGGTGGGTGGTGACCAGGAGACGGACGGGAGGCACGGTGCGGGCCCGCCCCGCGCCTCCAGGCCCAGCTTGGATGCGTCCGCATAGACTCGCGTCGTGCGCGAACTCGGCTTCCTCTCCTTCGTCCCGAACCACGGCGGTACCGCGGGTGCGGCCGCCGCACTCGAGGACGGGCTCCGCCTGTTCGAGACCGCCGAGGCACTCGGCTACGGAACGGGCTGGGTGCGCGGACGCCACTTCGAACCGTTCCTGACGAGCCCGATGACCTTCTTCGCCGCGGCAGCCCAGCGCACGCGCACGATCGGTTTCGGCACCGCCGTGCTCGGTATGCGCTACGAGGACCCGGTGCGTCTCGCCGAGGACGCCAGCACGGTGGACCTCCTCAGCGGCGGCCGCGTGCAGCTCGGCATCAGCACGGGCATCGCCGGGTACGGGCCGATCCTCGACCCCGTGTTCGGCGGCTCGGAGCGGAGTTTCCGCGACGAGGCCGAAGCCCGCGCGGCACGCCTGCTCGAGGTCCTGGACGGCGACCCGCTCGGCAGCGCCGGGAAGGGCTACGAGAGCATCCCGGCCGGCGCGGACCTGACGCTGCAGCCGCTCAGCCCGGACCTCCGCGGCCGGGTGTGGTGGGGCGGCGGCAGCATGGGCACCGCGGTCCGCACGGCCGAGAAGGGGCTGCTGCTGCACTGCTCGACCCTGAACACCGAGGACACCGGCGCACCGTTCGCCGAGGCGCAGGCGGCGCAGATCGCGGCGTACCGGAACCGGTTCGCCGAGCTCCAGGGCGCTGGCGAACACACCGGGCGCACACCGAAGGTGGCCGTCGGCCGCATCGTCGTCCCCCTGCTCGACGACCACGACCGTGCGGTGCACGAGGAGTTCCTGACCGGGTACGCGAGCGGCATGGACGACGAGGGCCGACCGCTGTCGGGCACCCCGCCGTTCCGGTTCAGCAAGGTCCTCTCCGGCGAGCCCGCGGCCATCGTCGACGCCCTGCTCGCCGATCCCGCCGTGACGTCGACGGACGAGCTGGTGATCACCCTGCCCGCGAACGGCGACGCGGCGTCGCACGAACGCATCCTGCGCATCGTCGCCGAGGAGATCGCCCCGGCGGTGCGGGAGGGACGCTGAGCTCCGGCCGAGCAGGGCATCCGGCGGGCCCGCAGCGGGGATGGTGAGGCTCCCGGGAGCCCTGCCGGATGGCCATCTCGTCCCTGATCCGTACGGGATGGCGTCCTCATCGTTCCACCTACCGGGCGGTTTGTCACACGAAACCGCGGATTGTGGACCTACTTCCTGACACATTGTCAGCAGTTTGTTCGACTGAGCAGAAGCGATCAGCGGAAGTCAACCGGTTGTCCTGCGCCCACCGAAGACGAATGCGCCCCCGCGCGGACGCGGGGACGCATTCTGGACGCACCAGGATCACCAGGGCTCCATCGGCCGGATCAGGAGGCCGTGTCGCTCACGTGACGACCCCGTCTCGGTGCGCGCGCCGACGGTAACCAGCCGCCTGGCGCAGATCGATGTTACTGAATGAACATCGCACGAGCGCGGAAACCGGACGACTTCAGTCCAGATCGACCTGAACTCTGCCGGATTCGGCCATCACCGATGCGCCGACGTGCAGCGTGAACGCTCCGGCCTCGTAGGCCCAGGCGCCGTCCCAGTGGGCGAACGCCCGGGCCGGGACCTCGATCGACACCTCGGTCGACTCGCCCGCACCGAGCCGCACCGGGGCGAAGCCGACGAGCCAGCGCACCGGACGGTCGACCGCCGAGGACTCCCGCGACGCGTACACCTGCACGACGTGCTTGCCGGCGCGGTCACCCGTGTTCGCGACGGTCGCCGTCACGATCACCGCATCGCCCTCGCGCACCGTCGGCGTCGCCGTGACGCCGTCGATCGTCCAGGTCGTGTAGCCGAGGCCGTGGCCGAACGGGTACGCCGGCTCGGTACCGGCACGGAGCCACGCCCGGTAGCCGATGTGCACGCCCTCGTCGTAGGACACCTTCCCGTCGACCGGGGTGACGTCGAGCACGGGGACGTCGGCCATCGTCGCCGGCCAGGTGGTGGGCAGGCGCCCGCCCGGCTCCGTCGCACCCGTGAGGACGTCGGCGACCGCGTTGCCGTACTCCTGCCCGCCGAACCAGGTGAGGAGGACCGCAGCGACGTCGTTCCGCCACGGCATCTCCACCGGCGAACCCGCGTTCACGACCACGATCGTGTTCGGGTTCGCCGCGGCGACCGCGCGGACGAGGTCGTCCTGGTGGCCGGGGAGCGCGAGCGAGGTGCGGTCGTAGCCCTCGGACTCGACCTTCGAGTTCGTGCCGACCACGACCACGGCGACGTCCGCGCCGGTGGCCGTCGCGACGGCGGCGTCGATGAGGACCGACGGGTCCTCGTCGGACGGCTCGGTGCCGAACTGGTACGCGAGCACACCGCCGAGGGTCTCGTCCTGGATGACGTCGTACTCGATCCGGATCGCGACCTGCTGGCCCTCCGTCACGGACACGGGGACGGAACGCGCCGGCGGGTTGAGGAAGGCTGCGCCGAGCTGGTCGCCCTCGAACGGGACGTCCTCGTCGAGCACGAGCTCGCCGTCGATCCACATGCGGGAGCGCCC
This sequence comes from Curtobacterium sp. 1544, assembly GCF_040544915.1. Lineage (NCBI taxonomy): Bacteria > Bacillati > Actinomycetota > Actinomycetes > Micrococcales > Microbacteriaceae > Curtobacterium > Curtobacterium sp. 1544. Next base: position 12,787 of record NZ_JBEPKX010000021.1, on the reverse strand, counting down.
GGCAGCGCCGATGCCGATCCGGACGGTGCCCGTCGAGGGCGCCGTGTAGGTCGTCGTGATGTCGAGCCGGTCGGCCTCGCGCGTCGGGGCGTCGCCGCCGAACCAGAACAGCGCGGTGGCGCGGCGGTCCTCGACGTACAGCTCGGTTCCGTCGCGCACGAACGCGACGCGGGCACCGGGCTCGCCGGTCCCGGGGTTCGTGATGGTGGACAGCGGGAACTCCGCGATGCCCTCCTGCACGACGGCGCCGATCTCGTAGTCGACCGTGGCCCCCGGGAACGCCGAGCGGATCCCGTCGAGCGGCGAGACGACCTGCGACGGCACGACGGTGGCCGAGCCGCCGCCCTGGGTGCGGGCCTGGTCGGCGTTGTGGCCGATCACGGCGATGCGCGACACCGCGGGGGCATCGAGCGGCAGGACGCCGGTGTTGCGGACGAGGACGGTGCCCTCGGCCTCGGCCTCGCGGACGAACGCGATGCCGTCCTCGACGTGCACGGGCGACGCGGCGACCGGCTCGAAGCCCTCGAGCGCGCCGACGCGGGCGGCGAGGGTCAGGATCCGACGGACCTTGCGGTCGATCGCGGCCTCGGGGACGTCGCCGGAGCGTACGGCGTCGAGGAGGGGCCCCTCGCTCCACCACTGGTTCGGCCCGGGCATCGCGACGTCCTGCGACGCCTTCGCCGAGTCGACCGAGCGGACGCCGGTCCAGTCGGAGACGACGATGCCGTCGAAGCCCCACTCCGAGTTCAGCGGCGTCTCGAGCAGCTCGTTCTCGGACGCGGTGACGCCGTTGATCGAGTTGTAGGACGACATGATCGCCCAGGCGTGCGCCTCGGTCACGGCCTTCTCGAACGCGAGCAGGTACAGCTCCCGCAGGGCACGGTCGCTCACCTCGGTCGACGCGGTGAAGCGGTCGGTCTCGTAGTCGTTCGCGATGTAGTGCTTCGGCGTCGCGGCGACGCCGTTCTCCTGCACGCCCTCGACGTAGGACGCCGCCAGGTCACCGGTGAGCACCGGGTCCTCGCTGAACGCCTCGAAGTGCCGACCGCCGAGGGGCGAGCGGTGCAGGTTGATGGTCGGGCCGAGGACGACGTCGACGCCCTTGCGGCGGGCCTCGACGGCCGCTGCGGCGCCGTAGCGCTTCGCGATCGCGCGGTCCCACGACGCCGACAGGGCGGTCGCGGACGGCAGGTTCAGCGACGGGTCGCGCTCGTCCCAGACCTCGCCACGGACGCCGGAGGGGCCGTCCGACATCAGGATGCGGCGGAGCCCGATCTTCTCGATCGGCCAGGTGGTCCAGAAGTCACGCCCGGTGAGCAGCTGCACCTTCTCCTCGGTGGTCAGCTGCTCCAGGAGCGCGTCGATGCGCTCCGCCAGCGGACTGGAGGCGGTGCTCACGGTCTGCAGATCAGTCACGGTGATCGGTCCTTTCGTGGGTCGACGGGCGTCAGCGGACGCCGCGGATGCGGGACACCGAGACGATGCCGAGCAGCCCGACGACGGCGCCGGTGATGAAGAAGCCGCTGTAGCCGCCGGTCAGGGCGATCACGCCGGGGGCGGCGGCCGGGACGATCGACTGCGGCAGGGCCTGCGCGATGTTCACCACGCCGAGGTCCTTCGCGTTGTCCTGGTCGGAGGGCAGCACGTCGGTGATGAGGGCGAGGTCGACGGCGTAGAACACGCCCATGCCGGCACCCATGACGAACTCGCCCACGAGGACCATGCCGAGCGACGGCGAAAGCGCGATGATCACGAGGCCGACGACCCCGACGATGCCGGCGACCGCGACGAAGAGCTTGCGGCGGCCGAGCTTGTCCGACAGCCACCCCGCGATCAGGGAGGTCAGCACGATGCCGACGACGTTCCAGAGCGTGCCCTGGAACACCGCGTTCGCGAGGTTCGACTGGTTCACGCCGATGTCGTCCCGCAGGAAGTAGGTGAGGTAGCTGACCGCCGTGTACTGCGCGGCGACCATCATGAAGCGCGTCAGCCAGGCCCAGCCGAGGTCCGGGTGCTTCACGGGGTTGAAGACGAACGAGCCGAAGAGCTGCCCGATGCCCAGCTTCGAGGTCGGGCGGTTCGTCAGCACACGGTCGCGGAACAGGAGCGCGTAGAGCACCACGACGACCGACCCGATGGCGCCGGGGACGATCATCTGCGTCGCCGAGGTCGAGAAGAGCTGCACGAGGAACGTGCCGCCCACGAGTGCGAGGTTCTGCGCGAGGCCGAGCAGTGCTGCGACCCGACCGCGCTGCGAGCGCGTGACGTGGTCCGGCATGACGGCCGTGAGCGCCGCGATCGTGGCGTTGTAGGCGATCTGCGCGATGCCCCAGCCGATCACGAGCACGACGGTGGAGGACGTCGTCGCGACGACCACGAGGGCTGCGAACCCGACCACGGTGCCACCGATGATCCACGGACGACGCATGCCGAGCCTCCCGGCGGTCCGGTCGCTGAAGCGACCGGCCAGGGGGTTGGCGACCATCGCGGCGAACGCGCCGATCCCGAGCGCCAGGCCGAGCACGCCCGCCTGGTTGTCCGGCGCGATCTCGGCGACCTTGAGCGCCATCGCGACGAGGACCGGGGGCAGCAGGGCGATGTACAGACCGAGCATCGCGATCGGCATGCCGAGCGTGTACATGAGCGGCGCACCTCGACCGCGCGTGGGCGCGACTGCAGTCGGGGTGTCGGAAACGGTCAGGGCGTCGTTGGCCACTGCAACCTCCATCGGGTACGCCACCGTCGTCGGCGACTCGCACGCCTTCCTCGGCGGCTCACGCCACCGTACCATCAAAACCAATCACTGCTAGGTTTTCTGGACGGACTCCGGGCGGTACAGTCCTGCCATGGCACGACGGGGTTCGTACGCGAAGGGCATCGCGAAGCGTGGGGAGATCCTCACGACGGCGCTCGAGCTCGTCGCGCAGCAGGGCTTCCGGCGCACGAGCATCAAGGACATCGCCGACGCCGTGGGGCTCACCCAGGCCGGGCTGCTGCACTACTTCGACTCGAAGGACGAACTCTGGGTCGAGATCCTCCGCCGACGCGACGAGATGGACCTGCAGCACGACTGGCACGCCGACGACCCCGCCGAGCTGCTCGCGGCGATCGTGCGGCACAACGCCGAGGTGCCCGGACTCGTGCAGATGTTCGTGAACCTCTCCGCTGCGGCAGCGACGGACCCGGAGCACCCCGCGCACGAGTACTTCCGGCAGCGCTACGAGCGCAGCCGGAAGGACCTGTCCGCCGACTTCCGCGCCATGCAGGAGGACGGTCGGCTCCGCTCCGACGTCGACGTCGAGGAGCTGACGAGCGTGCTGCTCGCGGTCTCGGACGGCATGCAGATCCAGTGGCTCTTCGACCCGACGCGCGACATGGCCGAGCACGTCGAGCTGGTCGCGCGGCTCGCGATCGCGCAGGCGGTCCCCTCCTCGTAGCCAGGGCCCACGCCGCCGGTTCCGGACCGACGCGCCAGCGGCGGGCCGGCCGTGCCGGTGGGGAGAGGCGCGGCCTGCGTCGCGCGGACAGGTACCGGCAGGGCCTGGGAACGCCCGGCGACCGCACGGCAAGATGGGTCGTGCCGACGGCGACGTCGGCCCGACGACGATGTGGAGCAACGCGATGACGCGTGTAGTGGTGACCGGTGGCAGCGGCAAGCTCGGACGAGCGGTGGTGCGCGACCTCGACGCGCACGGGTACGACGTGGTCCTGCTCGACCGCGTCCCCTCCCCCGACAAGCCCGAGCGGGTGCAGTTCGTCCGCACCGACCTCGGTGACTACGGCCAGGTGCTCGGTGCCTTCACCGGCGTGGACGACCGGTACGACCACGTCGACGCCGTGGTGCACCTCGGCGCGATCCCCGCGCCGGGCCAGGTGCCCGACGTCGCCCTGATCACGAACAACGTCACGGCGTCGATCAACGTCTTCCACGCCGCACGTGCCGCGAAGATAAAGAACCTGGTGTGGGCGTCGAGCGAGACCCTGCTCGGCATCCCCATGGGCGAGCACCACCCGCCGTACCTGCCCGTCGACGAGGACTTCGCCGTCCGCCCGAAGTCGTCGTACTCCCTCGGCAAGGCCGTCGAGGAGGAGATGGCCCGGCACTTCACCCACTGGGACCCCGAGCTGAAGATGATCGGCCTGCGGTTCTCGAACGTGATGGACGAGACCGACTACCCGGCGTTCCCGTGGGACGCCACCCCCGAGGCGAAGACGTTCAACCTCTGGTCCTACATCGATTCCCGGGACGGCGCGCAGGCCGTGCGCCGGGCCGTCGAGGCCGAGCTCACCGGGTTCGAGGCGTTCGTCATCGCCAGCCCGGACACCGTCATGGACACCCCGACGATCGAACTCGTCGACCGGTACGTGCCGGACATCGAGCGTCGCGCGGACATCGACGGCGTCAGCTCACTGCTGTCGTCGGAGAAGGCCCGTGAGCTCCTCGGCTACGCCCCCGAGCACAGCTGGCGCGACCACCGCTCCTGACGCTCAGGCCCGGGGCGCCAACAGCCCGTCGAGCACCAGGTCACGCGCGGCCGGCAGCAGGTCCGCCGCGAGTGCCTGTTCGTCGACGCCCGTGATCTGCGCGAGCGCCCCGACGATCGCGGCCACCGACAGGTCGCCGTCGCAGGCCCCGACGAACGCGGCGAGCGCCGTGTCGGCGTCCACACGACGACCGAGCCCGCCGCCCTGCACGAGGGTCATCACGGTGGGGTCGTCGTTGCCGGGCCAGTAGTGGCGCTCTTCGGTGACGTCGCCCGCCACCACGAGGTGCGCCGATGCCAGCGCGACGTCGTCGTGCGCGGCCAGCCACGCGGCCGCGTCGAGCGCGCGCGCCACCGTCGCGCCCAGCCCCGCGGGGTTGGAGCCGAGCGTCTCGGGGACGCGCTCGAAGCGGCGGAGCTGCACCGTGCCTCCCGGCAGGGGCTTCCGGACCACGACGTAGCCGAAGCCGACGCCGGTGACCCGGCGGTCCTGGAAGTCGTCGAGCCAGGCGTCCACCAGGTCGTCGAACTCCTCCGTGCCGGGCTTCGTGCCGCCGTCGCGGATCCAGGTCTCGGCGTAGGCGGCCGGGTCCTGCCGCTCCCGCTCGAGCACCCACGCGTCGAGCCCTCGCCCGTCGGCGTCGGCGTCCTCGAACCAGGAGCGCACGCGGTCGAGTCCGTCGACGCCCCAGTGGTACTCCCAGTTGCCGAGCAGCTGCGCGGTCCCACCGGGTTCCAGGTGGTCCGTCAGCCCGCGGAGGACGGTCTCCACCAGGGCGTCACCGACCATGCCGCCGTCGCGGTACTCGTACGAGGGGACACCCTCGCGGCGGGGCGTGATCACGAACGGCGGGTTCGACACGATGCGGTCGAAGCGCTCCCCCGCGACCGGTTCGAACAGCGAGCCGTACCGGAACTCGATCCCGTCGACGCCGTTGAGGTCCGCGTTGAACCGGGCGATGTCGAGCGCGCGGTGCGAGATGTCGGTCGCGACCACCTGGTCGGCGAATCGTCGGGCGTGCAGGGCCTGGATGCCGCAGCCGGTGCCGAGGTCGAGCACCCGGCGGACGTGCACGGGGACCTGCAGGCCGGACAGCGTGGTGGTCGCACCGCCGATGCCGAGGACGTGCTCCTCGCCGAGGGCCGTGCCGAGTGCGAGTTCCCCGAGGTCGGAGACGATCCACCAGCTGCCCGCGCCGAGGTCGTCGACGAAGGCGTAGGGGCGGAGGTCCACGGTCGGTCGGACGGCCGCGTCACCGTCGCCGTCCGCCCGGACGAGCCCGGCGGCGGCGACGGCCGCGACTCCGGTCGTCGCGAACGCACGCTCGGCGTCGGGCCGCGACACGGGGAGCCCGAGCACGAAGAGCGTGGCGAGGGTGGTGAGTGCCGTCGTGTCCCGAGCGGCGAGAGCACGGAGTGCGGCCACCCGGGAACCGCGGTGCAGCGACGCCGCAGCCTCGGCGCCCCACAGCGCGTCGACCCGTTCGACGGTGAACCCGGCGTCGGTCAGGTCCTGGCGCAGCGCATCGGTGACGGCGGCGTCCGCGACGATCGTCGGCAGGACGTGGGTGGCGCTCACGCGGGGACGTCCTCGCGCATGAGTGCCGCGGGGACCTGCCACGCGAACACCAGGTCGAGCAGGCCCGGGAACCGCTGCTGCACGTCGTCGATGCGCACGCGGCTCGAGCGGGTGAGGCCCTCCTGCTGCTGCTCGAGCAACCCGGCCTCGCGCAGGACGCGGAAGTGGTGGGTCAGCGTGGACTTCGGCCGGTCGATGCCGACCCACCCGCAGCTGCGGATCCCACCGGCGGCGTCCACGAGGTACCGGTGCAGGATCGCGAGCCGGATGGGGTCGCTCAGGGCGTCCATGACGACGGGGAGGTCCATCTCCGCCACGGACGGTTGCGGCAGGTGTTCGGGGGCATCCACGGGCGCGGGCATGGACGGGACGCTACCACCGTTCGGCTCGTAGTACGACTTGCGTCGTACAGCACGACTCGATACTGTACGACTCTCTTCGTACTGTCCCGTTCGCAACGGAAGGTGGCGCACATGGCGCAGTCAGCTCGCTCGGTCGCCGGGTTCTGGATCCTCGCGGCGATGCTCCTGGTGTCCGTCGCCTCGTCCGCGGTCCCCTCGCCGATCTACCCCGTCTACGCAGCCGAGTGGCACCTCACGCCGCTCATGCTCACCGGCGTGTTCGCGATCTACGTCGCCGGCCTGCTCGCGAGCCTGCTGGTCGCCGGCCGCCTGTCGGACCACGTCGGCCGCAAGCCCGTGCTCGTCGTCGGCGGACTCGGTGTCGCGCTGTCGCTCGGGCTCTTCGCGATCGCGGACGGCGTCGGCGCACTCATCGTCGACCGCATCGTGCAGGGCATCTCGGTCGGCCTGCTCATCGGCGCGCTCGGAGCCGCGCTCATCGACAACTCCCTCGAGCGGTTCCCGAACCTCGCCGGCGTCCTGAACGGTGTCATCCCGCCGATCGCCCTCGCCACCGGGGCCATGTCGAGCGGCGCCCTCGTGCAGTGGGGTCCCGCGCCGGAACAGCTCGTCTACGTGCTGTTCGGGGCGCTCCTCGTGCTCATGGTCATCGCGCTCGTGGTCGTCCCCGAGCGGGTCACCCGACGCCCCGGAGCCCTCCGCTCCCTCGCGCCGCGCATCAGCGTCCCCCGGTCCTCGCGCCGACTCTTCCGCAGCGTCGCCGGCTCCCTCGTCGCCAGCTGGGCCCTCGGCGGGATGTTCCTGTCGCTCGTCCCCTCGGCCCTCGGAGCGGTGTTCGGGATCACGAACCACTTCGCCGCCGGAGCCCTCATCGCCGTCGTCACCGGCGTCGGCGCGCTGACGGGGCTCGCGACGCAGCGGATGGACGCCCGCCGCGCGGTCATGGTCGGACTCGTCGCCCTCGTGCTCGGACCGATCGTCACCGTCGCGTTCGTGATGGCGAACTCCCTGCCCGGACTGGTCGTCGGCAGCGCGATCGCCGGCGTCGGCTTCGGCGCCGGGTTCCAGGCACCGCTGCGGATGCTCCTCGCGACCGCCGCCCCGACCCACCGCGCCGGACTCCTGTCGACGATCTACGTCGTGAGCTACCTGGCCTTCGGCGTCCCGGCCGTCATCGGTGGCCTGCTCGAGCCGACGGTCGGCCTCGTGCCGGTCATCGCCGGGTACGGCGCGTTCATCGTCCTCGCCGCCGCGGTCGCCCTCGTGCTGCAGCTCGTGTCGCGGGACGCCGCCGTGGTGGAGGAACAGGCCGCCGAGGTCCTCGAGCGCACCTGCACCGGCTCCGTCCGGGTGGCGTCCGCCGACTGAGCGGCGCGCGCACGTCACACGCGGCCGGCTCGCCGGACCCGCGGTGCGCGAGGGCGCGCGTCAATGGCCGGGGCGAGCGCGCTTGCGGACGCCGACACTGCGGTGGGCGTCGGCGTGTGCCGCATCGACGTCCGCCTTGCCCCGGTCGGCGGCGTTCCGCAACCACTGCGGCCCGTGCGCCTTCGCCCAGTCCCAGAAGCGGTGCAGCTGGGCTCGGAGCCACGTGATGATCTTGTGGAAGAAGTGGAACTCGCTCGCGAGGATCGTCAGCCCGATGAACACCACGAGCCACCCGGGCCCCGGCAGCGGGACGAGGATCAGCCCGATCACGACGACCAGCCCGCCGACGATCCCGACGAGCACCTTGTAGAAGAGGTGCAGGTGCGGCCGGGCGTGGATCCAGGCCCGGACGTCGTGGAACCACTGGAACCGGCGATGCGGCGCCTCGGCGCGTTCGACCGCGTCGGTCCGCTCGTTCGGGTCGCCTTCCATGTGCGGAAATGTAGGGCGCGCGGCTGGGAATCCTCGGCGCGCGCGGTGGACGCGCGGTGCGTTCCGAAGGCGGCGCGGATCCGGACTGGAGGCGCGGGGCGGGCCCGACCCGCGCCTCCAGTCCGTCAGCTGGTGACCGTCTACGGGCCCGTCATGCGTGGGCGACGCACGTCGCGGCCCACGGGACGGCGTCGAGCCGAGCCTCCGGGATCGGCTCGCCGCCGACCGCGCAGCGCCCGTAGGTTCCCGCGTCGAGCCGCGCGAGCGCGGCGTCGACCAGCCGGAGCCGCTCGCGCGCGTCGTCGCGCACCGCGCCGAGCGAGCCACGCTCCCAGGCGAGGGTCGCACCCTCCGGGTCGTGCTCGTCGTCGGAGTTGGCGTCCAGCCGGGCGTCGCTGACGTCCCGCATGCTCCGCTCGACGTCCGCGAGGAGCCGCTCGTTGCGCACGCGTTCCGTCTCGAGCGCCTGCTGGGGATCGTCCATGCCGGACACCGTAGTCGTCACGGAATGGCCATGCGGTCGAATACGTTCGTATCGACATGACGAAGATCGGGTTCCTGTCGTTCGGACACTGGCGCGACGTGCCGGGCTCCAAGGTGCGCAGCGGCCGCGAGGCCCTCGTGCAGGCGATCGACCTCGCGGTCGCCGCCGAGGAAGCAGGCGTCGACGGCGCGTACTTCCGCGTCCACCACTTCGCCCCGCAGCAGGCCGCACCGTTCCCGCTGCTCTCCGCGATCGCCGCCCGGACCAGCCGCATCGAGATCGGTACCGGCGTGATCGACATGCGGTACGAGAACCCGCTGTACATGGCCGAGGAAGCGGCAGCGGCCGACCTCATCTCCGGCGGCCGACTGCAGCTCGGCGTCTCCCGCGGGTCACCCGAGACCGCCCTCGCCGGTTACCAGCAGTTCGGGTACGTGCCGGACTCCTCCGACGAGAACGGCGGCGACATGGCGCGGACGCACACCGACGTGTTCCGCCGGGCGATCGCCGGGGAACCGATGGCGAACGCGAACCCGCAGATGACCGGCTCGGTCGGCTCGCTGCCGATCTCCCCGCTGTCCGACGGGCTCGGCGACCGCATCTGGTGGGGCGCCGGCACACGGGCGACCGCCGAGTGGACCGCCGAACAGGGCATGAACCTGATGTCGTCGACCCTGCTCACCGAGGACACCGGTGTGCCGTTCGACGAGCTCCAGGCCGAGCAGATCGAGCGCTTCCGGTCGACGTGGGAGCAGATGGGGTGGGAGCGGACCCCGCGGGTCTCGGTCTCGCGCAGCATCATCCCGATCGTCGACGACGAGTCGCGGCACTACTTCGGCGTGCGGGCGCAGGTCGAGGGGCAGGACCAGGTCGGGCACCTCGACGGAGGCCTCGCCCGGTTCGGTCGCTCGTACATCGGGTCGCCGGAGGACCTCGTGGCGGAACTCGCGGCCGACAAGGCCGTACGGGCGGCGGACACGGTGCTCGTCACGGTGCCGAACCAGCTCGGCGTGGACTTCAACGCCCGGCTGCTCGCCGCGGTGAAGGACGTCATGCGCGAGGTGGACGCGGCGCCCGTCCCCGCGTGAACCGCTCCGGGTGTCGGCACTTCTGCTGACACCCGGCCTGGGACTGTGGCCGGTTTCCGCACTCCCGTAGCGTCGAGGGGCACCATCCACCGCACCTCGAGGAGCTCCCCGTGACGCTGCCGGCCGCCGGCTGGTTCCCGGACCCGCAGGACGCCAGCCGCCTGCGCTGGTGGGACGGTCACGCCTGGGGAGCCGCCACCCGCGTGTTGCCGAGCCGTACCGAGCCGATCGTCCCGGTCGCCGTCGCGCCGGTGGGTCCGTCGTTCTCGGTGCAACCGGCAGCGGTCCGGACGGGGTCCTGGGCGTCCGGCGGTTCGGGCGTGCACCGGTTCAGCGCGTTCTCGTCGCTCGCCGTCCTGTTCGCCGCACTCTCGGTGGTGATGAACCCGTGGGGCGTGTGCAGCGCCGCCGCGATCGTCACCGGCTTGCTCGCCGTGGTGTGGCCGGGCGCGACCGGCGGCTGGCGTGTCCTCGCCCGGAGTGCTTCGGCGAGCGCCCTGGTCCTCGGGGTGGCGACCGCCGCGGTGGCCGCGTCGTCACAGTTCCACCTGTTCTGACGGGTGCGCCCGCCCGCGCCGCTACCGCCGGGCCCGCGGGTGCGACGTCTGGTACACGTCCCGGAGCATGTCCGCCGTGACCATCGTGTAGATCTGCGTCGTCGCGACGCTCGCGTGCCCGAGCAGTTCCTGCACGACACGCACGTCGGCCCCGCCCTCGAGCAGGTGCGTCGCGAACGAGTGCCGGAAGGTGTGCGGCGACACGTGCTCGGCGAGCTCAGCGCGTGACGCCGCCGCCTGGATCACGAGCCAGGCGCTCTGCCGGGACAGCCGCGCTCCCCGGGCGCCGAGGAACAGCGCCGGAGTCGATGCCCCTCGCGCCGCGAACACCGGCCGCGCCCGCACGAGGTAGGCGTCGATCGCGGCCCGGGCGTAGCTGCCGAGCGGGACCACACGCTGCTTGTTCCCCTTGCCGGTGACCTTCACCACGGAGAGCTCCCCGCCGGCGTCCGACAGCGTCGTGACGTCGTCGACCGAGAGCCCCACGGCCTCGGAGATCCGCGCCCCGGTGGCGTAGAGCAGTTCGAGCAACGCCTTGTCCCGCAGTCCGACGAGATCGTCGGCCGCGCCGTCCGCGGACCCGGTCGACGCCGCGGCGAGCAACCGCTCCATGTCGTGCACGGAGATCGCCTTCGGCAGCCGCATCGGCGCCTTCGGCGGACGGACGGACGCACCCGGGTCGAGCTGCAGCCAGCCCTCCCCGGCGGCGAACGCCGTGAACGAGCGCACCGAGCTGAGCATCCGCGCGACCGACCGGGGCGCCAACGGGCCCGACGGTCGGGTGGCCAGGTGTGTCACGAAGCCGGCGAGGTCCGCACGGCCGATGCGCCCGACGTCGTCGAGCACCGCGGAGCCCCCGGCCCGGTCGGCTCCGTCCGACTCGACGACCGGAGCGGTCGCGATCCAGGACGCGAACGTCCCGAGGTCCCGCCGGTACGCCGACAGGGTGTGCTGCGAAAGCCCGCGCTCGATCGCGATGTGCCGCAGGTAGGTCTCCGTGGCACGGTCGAGGGGCATCACCCCGAAAGGCTAACCGGCACAGCGCCCGTCAGTGCAGCGCGGCGTCCGGCTCGCCCACCCGGTACCCGGTGAACGTCACCGTCAGCCCGCTGCGCGTCGGCGCGGCGCAGAAGAGCCCCGCTGCCACCACCGCGTCGGGCGCGAGCGGTGCGACCCGGACCAGGCGTGGCTCCTCCCCGTCCGCCCACGCTCGGATCGTCACGGCGTCACCGTCCCGGCTCGCCCGGACCGTCACCGTCCGTCCGACCCACTCCAGCACCGGCGCGACCGACCAGTCCGACACCCCGTGCGTGACGACGGCACCGACCTGCGGCTGTCCGTCGGAGACCTCGACACCCGCCTTGATCCACGTCCGCTCGTCGACGCGGAGGAAGACGCCGGCCTGGTCGAACTGCTCCGCGTAGTCGAGCACGAACGACACCTCGACCGAGAACGCCCCGTCGGCGGGCTGGAGCAGCGCGTGCTCGGAGTCGTGGACGAACCCGTACGAGGTGGTGCGCCAGGCGTCGCTGCCTTCGAGGGCCTCCACCCGGAGGCGACCACCGTCGAGGACGGTCGCGGCGGGCTCGTGCGTCCAGCTTGCAGCCTCGACGAGGTCCGCGAGGCTCACGACGCGCGCCGCTCGGCAGCGTCCACCGCGAGCACGGCCACGACGAGCCCGGAGTTGTGCAGCCGTCCGTCGAGGATCGCCTCCACCAGCTCGGCCCGCGGGACCCAGCGCTTCACGATGTCGGCCTCCTCGGCCTCGCGGTCGAAGGCCGTCGCGGTGGGTCGGACGCCGCGGGCACGGAAGACCTGCAGGAACTCGTCGCTCCCCCCGGAGGACGTGTTGTACGTGACGAGGTGCTCCCACTCGTCGGCCTCGAGATCGGCCTCCTCTGCCAGCTCGCGCTTCGCCGCGGTGAGCCGGTCCTCGCCCTCCATGTCCAGCAGGCCCGCCGGCAGCTCCCAGTCGCGCACGCGGACGGGGTGCCGGTACTGCTGGATGACGAGGACGCGGCCCTCGGAGTCCTCGGCGTAGACGGCGACGGCACCCGTGTGGTCGATGTACTCCCGCACCATCGTGTCGTCGTGGTACGCGATCGTGTCGCGTCGGACGTCCCAGACCGCCCCCTCGTAGACGACGGTGGAGTCGGTGACCTCGAAGGAGGCGGGTTCGTCGGAGAGGGGCGCGTCAGTCACGCGACCATCCAAGCACGCGCCGCTGACGCGACCGCAGACGGACTGGAGGCGCGGGGGCCCCGGGGCCCCCCCCCCCCGGCCCCCCCCCCCCCCCCCGCGCGCCCCCCCCCCCCCCGGGGGGGGGGGAGAAGGGGGGCCCCACCGGGCCCCGGGAGCCCGCCCCCCCCCGGG
>NZ_JBEPKX010000020.1:0-63690 GCF_040544915.1 Curtobacterium sp. 1544 | reverse complement strand
CGCCCCCCCATCCGCCGACGGTGGGGTGGTTATGGTCGCGGACTCACCACCCCCCCGCGCCCGGGGGGGGGGGTGTTGGGGGGGGGGGGGGGGGGGGGGTGGGGGGGGGGGGGGGGGGGGGGGGCGGGGGGGGGGGGGGGGGGGGGGCCCCCCCCCCCCCCCCCGCCTCCAGGGGGTGTCACCTGGTTACTTCGACCACTTCCACTGGGCCGGGTGGAAGTTGGCGAGCGAGTCCTGGTCGAACCCGGTCAGCCCCTTCTTGACGACCGAGATCTGGTAGTCCGGGCTCGGCAGCCAGATCACGGGCAGGTCCTTCGCGACCGCGGCGCTGTAGTCCTGCACGGCGGTGGCGTCGGGCGATGTGGTGGTCGCGTCGATGAGGGCGTCCACCTGCTCGTTGGAGTAGCTGCCGAAGTTCGCCGAACCACCGGTCGAGAAGAGCGACTCACCGGTCGGGTACGCCGGGAAGTACCAGCTGCCCGCGGTGCCGAAGAAGGACAGGTCCCACTTGCAGCTCGCCTCGTCGGACGTGCAGGTCGGGGTCTGCGACAGGACGCTCGACACCGGCGCGGTCTTGATGGTGAACCCGATGCCGGTCTTCGCGAGCGAGGACTGGATGGCACTCATCATGTTGTCGGTCACGGTCGAGCCGGACTGCGACAGCACCTGCATGGTGAACTTCGTGCCCTTCGCGACGCCGTCGCCGCACTGGCTGTCGGACGTGCCGGGGTCGGTGCAGACCATCGTGCCGCCCTGCTCCGACCAGCCGTGGCTGGTCAGCAGGTCCTTGGCCTTCGACGTGCTGAAGGGGTAGGGGTTGTCCTTCTGGACGCTCGACACGTAGCCGGACTCCTGCGCCTGCGGGATCGGCCCGTAGGTCGACGTCGCGGTGCCGTTGAAGACGACCTTCGACAGCGACTTCTGGTCGATCGACATCTGCACGGCCTGGCGGGCGTACAGCTGCTTGAAGACGGCACCCATCGTCGGGTTGTTGAAGTTGTACGGCATGTACGTGATCGCCCAACCGGTCCACGGTTCGACGGAGTAGCCCTTCGACGTGAAGGACGACTTCTGGTCCATGTCGGTGGCGTTGATGTAGCCGTAGTCGACCTCGCCGGCGCGGACCGCGTTCACCTCGGCGTCGCTCGTGGTGAACGGCAGGAGGTTGACCGTCTTGATGGAGGGCTTCTCACCGCCGTCGTACTTCGTGTTCGCCGTCAGGGTGACCTTGCCGGCCGTGGTGAACGCGCTCACGCCGTACGGGCCGGAGATCGTCTTCCACAGGTCGTCGCTGGCGTAGTCGGAGATCTTGCCGGCCGCGGTGTTGAGGTACTTCCACACCGCCTTCGCCCCGGCGGTGGTCTCGTCCGCGTTCCCGACCGAACCGTTCGCGCTCGTCTTGTCCCAGGCGTGCTGGGGCAGCGGGATGATGTGGCTCAGCTGATTGGCGAGCATCCAGTCGGAGTTGTACGCCTTGTCGAACGTGATCGTGAAGTGCGTGTCGTCGACCGTCTTGAAGGAGGTCCAGTTGTCCGGGGCCTTGCCCTCGGAGTACGAGCCCCACTGGTCCTTGTTCGCCTTGATCAGGTTGAACCAGAAGGCGACGTCGCGGCTCGTGATCGGCTTGCCGTCGGACCAGTGCCGGTCACCGAGGGTGACCGTGGCGCTCTTCGAGTCGGACGCGAACGAGACGTCGGTCGCGACGGAGCCGGCCTTGTTCCACGCGATCTTGCCCGTGGAGCCGTCGTACGCGATGAGCGGCTCGTAGAGCGACTGTGCGATCGAGCCGTTGTTCGTGTTGAGGTGCGCCGCGGTGCCGATCGGGAGGATCCAGTTCGGGGTGAAGTTGGCGGGCAGCGCGTAGTTGATCGCGTCGGAGTCCGAACCGGAGGAGGCGTTGCCGCCCCCGGAACATCCGGCGAGCAGGGCGCTCACAGCGATCGCAGCTCCGGTGAGGAGCGCCCAGCGACGGGGCTTGGACATGCGGTGTCTCCTTGTGCGAGGGACTTCGGGGAGGTTGGTGCACGGGTGCCGATCGGCACGCGGACAGTCAATGGCCAAACGCATTGGAAAAACAAACATCTCGATGTAAAAACTGCGTTACTGCGGATCGGACGAAAGGGTCGACCGCCCATTCCGCCCCCTAGGCTCGGCTTCGATCGGGGTTCCGATCGTGTTCCGCCCGGATTGGAGAAAGTCGTGCCGGACCTCAGCGCCCGTGTCCTCGAGCTCATCGCCTCCGGACAGGCCTCCAGTCGCACCGAGATCGCCGACCTGCTCGGTGCCGCTCCCTCGACCGTCTCGCACGTGGTGTCGCAGCTGCTGTCGCACGGGCTCCTGGCGGAGGAGGGCACCGACACCTCGACCGGCGGACGGCCCCGGAAGGTGCTCCGCATCGGCGGCGTCGACGAGTACGCGGTCGCCGCGGACGTCGGCGGCGGTCACGCGCGCATCGGCGTGGTGCTGCCGGGAGGCGCGCTCGAGTCGGTCGCGAACGTCCCGTTCGCGCTCTCCGAGGGGCCGACCGCAGGGCTGCAACGTCTGGCCGGCTTGCTCGAGCGCCTCGCCGACGAGCGTGGTCGGGAGGGCCTCCGCGGCGTCGGCCTGAGCCTGCCCGGGCCCGTCGACGTCGAGGCCGGCGTGGTGGACCTGCCGAGCCGGATGCCGGGGTGGAACGGGTTCCCGGTGGCGTCCTGGCTCTCCGAGCGCTTCGGCCTGCCCGCGATCGTGGACAACGACGCGAACTGCATGGCCGCGGGCGAGCAGACCGTGCACGACCCCGCTCGACGCCAGACGATCACCATCAAGGCCGGGTCGGCGATCGGCGCCGGGATCGTCATCGACGGCCGGCTCTACCGCGGGTCGACGGGTGCGGCGGGGGACATCACGCACGTGCGGATCGATGCAGCGGGCGACACCCCCTGCTCGTGCGGCAACACCGGGTGCCTGGAGACCGTGGCGTCCGGGGCCGCCCTCGTCCGGATCCTGTCGTCTGCCGGCGTCGACGTGACCTCGACCGCCGACGTGGTCCGGCTCGCGTCCGACGCGCACCCCGAGGCCACCCGTGCCGTGCGCCTGGCCGGCCGTTACCTGGGCGAGGTCCTCGCCGCCAACGTGAACTTCTTCAACCCGGACGCCGTCTACCTCGGCGGCATCCTGTCCACCCTCGACCCGTTCATCGCCGCCGTGCGGAGCCAGCTCTACGAGAGCTGCCACCCGCTCATGACGCAGCACCTCGCCATCGAGCCGGTGTCGCTCGGCGCCGACGCGGGTCTCGTCGGCGCCGGACAGTTCGCCCTGCAGCGCGGCCTCGCCGCCTCGCTCGAGCAACTGTCCGCCCCGATCCCGCAGTCCACCACCAGGAACAGGAGCGTCCGTGTCTGACCACCTCCCCGCAGCCCCCGCCACCCGTCGTCCGGTCATCGCCATCGCGGGCCTCGCCATCGAGACCTCGACGTTCACCCCGACCAGGACCCTCGCCCCGGCGTTCCACCCGGACCGCGGGGACGAGGTCGTGGCGCGGTACCCGTTCCTGTCCTCGATGGACGCGGACTTCCGCGGGGCGCTCATCGGCCACTCCCTGCCCGGCGGGATCGTGGCGCGCGAGGCGTACGAGGAGCTCGCCGACGAGATCGTGACCCGGTTGCAGGCGATCGTCGACGCCGAGCACGTGGACGGCCTCTGGTACGACATCCACGGCGCGATGGTCGTCGAGGGGCTGGACGACGCCGAGACCGACCTGCTCGGCCGCATCCGCGCGGTGATCGGCCCTGACGTCATCGTGTCGGCGTCGATGGACCTGCACGGGAACGTCACGCGCGAGCTCGCCCACCAGGTCGACCTCGTCACCTGCTACCGGATGGCCCCGCACGAGGACGCCCTCGAGACGAAGGAGCGCGCCGTCCGGAACCTGGTCGACGTGCTCACCACCCGTCCGGTCGGAGCGCAGCGTCCCGTGAAGGCGTGGATCCCGATCCCCGTGCTCCTGCCCGGCGAGCAGACCTCCACCCGCATCGAGCCGGCGGCGTCGCTGTACGCGCAGGTGCCGCAGGTCGAAGCCACCGAGGGCGTCCTCGACGCCGCGATCTGGGTCGGCTACGCCTGGGCGGACCAGCCCCGCGACCGAGCGGTCACGGTCGTCACCGGCTGGGACCGGGCCACCGTCGCGGCCGGCGCCGAACGACTGGCCCACGCGTTCTGGGACGTCCGCGAGGACTTCGTGTTCGTCGCGCCGACGGGCTCCTTCGACGAGTGCCTCACCGCCGCGCTCGCACCGGGCGCCGCGCGGCCGTACTTCGTCTCCGACTCGGGCGACAACCCGACGGCCGGCGGGTCCGGCGACATGACGTGGGGGCTGACCCAGGTGCTGGCCGACCCGCGGTTCGCGGCAGCGGACGGCCCGACCGTGATCTACGCCAGCGTGCCCGGCGCCGAAGCGGTGGCCGCAGCCGTCGAGGCCGGCATCGGGGCGACCGTCACCGTGACCGCCGGGGCGACGGTCGACGCCGTCCACGCCGGACCGATCACGATGACCGGCCGGGTGCACGCGATCAAGCACGGCGACCGCGACGCCGAGACCGAGGTCGTGCTGCAGGTCGGCAGCGTGTTCGCGATCCTGACGAAGCTCCGGAAGCCGTACCACCACGAGCACGACTTCACCGACCTCGACCTCGCCCCGCGCGAGGCCGACGTCGTCATCGTGAAGATCGGGTACCTCGAGCCGGAGCTGTTCGACATGGCCGCCGACTGGATGCTCGCACTCACCCCGGGTGGCGTGGACCAGGACCTCGAGCGACTCGGGCACCACAGGATCGAACGCCCCCTGTTCCCCTACGATCGAGTGTTCCCCGAGGCACCGGACCTGACCGCCAGGATCATCCCGGCCTCGGACCAGCCACTCGGAGACCCTGCATGAGCACGACCGCCGCACTCGAGATCGCCGTCACCTCCCCTGCGGGCGCGATCGTCGCACGTGACGGCGGTGCCGACCGGGTCGAGCTCTGCGTCGGTCTCGAGCTCGGCGGCCTCACCCCGTCGCAGGCGCTCGTCGAGGCCACCCACGAGACCGGCATCCCCGCGCACGCCCTGGTCCGCGGCCGCCCCGGTGGCTTCGTCTACGACGACGACGAGATCGACCTCATGGTGCGCGAGGCCCGCGCGGTCCTCCGCTCGGGCGCGGCCGGTGTCGTCGTCGGTGCCCTCCGCCCGGACGGTTCGCTCGACGTCGACGTGCTCGCCCGGTTCGTGGACGCTGCACGGTCCGTCAGCGCCGCCGCCGAGGTCACGCTGCACCGCGCGATCGACCACGCGGCGGACCCCGTCGCCGCCGTCGCGACGCTCGAGGGGCTCGGGTTCACCCGGGTCCTGACCTCCGGCGCAGCCCCCACCGCGGTCGCCGGTGCAGCCACGATCACGCGCATGGTCGCCGCGGCCGGTGCCGTGCAGGTGATGGCCGGTGCCGGCGTCACCCCCGCGGACGTCCCCGCGCTCGTCGCGACCGGGGCCGCCGCCGTGCACCTGTCGGCGAAGCGTCCGGCGCCGGGCAGCGCACACGCCGGCGTCCCGATGGGCGGAGCCGACGACGGCTCCGCGCACTTCCTGACCGACCTCGACGTCGTGCGCGCAGCACGCGCGGCGCTCGACGCCTGACGCGACCACAACGCCCGACGCGACCACACGGACGACTGGAGGCGCGGTGCCAGCCGACACCGCGCCTCCAGTCCGTCACACGGTCGCGTCACGCGACCGCAGCCGACTCAGTCAGCCGCGTCCAGGACCGCCTGCGCCTTCTTCTCGGCGTTGGCGAGCGCGTCCTCCGGGCTCTCCTTCAGGAGCATCGCCTTCTCGAGCTCCTTCGACAGCGCCTCGCTGACCTCGCCGTAGGCGACGATCGACGGCCGCGACTTCGCGTAGGCGAGTTCGTCCGCGAACGCCTTGATCCGCGGGTTGTCGGCGAGGTGCTTCTTCCAGGTGGCGTCGTCGTTCGTCGCCGTGTTCGCGGGCAGCAGGCCGGTCGCGATGTCCCACTTGGCCTCGACCTCGGGGCTCAGCCACCACTGCATGAAGTCCCACGACGCGTCCTTCTCGGCCTTCGAGCCGTCGAGCAGGTACGAGTTGTTCGTGCCGAGGTTCGCCGCGTTCTGCTCGATGCCGGGCAGGGCGAAGACGCCGACGTTCTCCTTGCCGAGTGCCTCGTCGAGCGTGCCGAGGTCGTACGCACCGGTGATCGCCATCGCCGCCTTCTTCGCGGTGAGGGCAGGCGTGCCACCGTTCGACGTCGACGTCATGAGCGACTGCGGGTAGGCGCTGCCGTCCTCGAGCATGTCGGTCCAGGACTTCAGGGCCTTCACGCCGGCGTCGCTGTTGAACTCGACCTTGGTGTTGTCCTCGTTCATGAACTCCCCGCCGGCGCTCCAGAGCATCGACTGGTACGTGAACACGGGCCACTCACCGGTCCCGATCGGCAGGTACATGCCGTACTGCGTGGTGCCCTTGGTGAGTTTCTTCGCGTCCGCCTGCAGTTCCGCCCAGGTGGTCGGGGTGTCGGTGATCCCGGCTTCCTTGAACATCTGCTTGTTGTAGACGACGGCGTAGTCGCCGATGTCCGTGGGGAGCGTGTACGTCTTGCCCTCGAACTTGCCGGTGGCGAGCATGCCCTCGGTGAAGCTCTTCGTGGTGATCGACGAGTCGGAGTCGGACAGGTAGTCGTCGAGCGGGACGACCTTGCCGGTCTCGACGACCTGGCCGATCTTCTGCGGCGTGCTGTCGCCGAGCACCATGTTCGGGCCGGTGTCGTTCTTCAGCGCGTTGATGAGCTTCGCGTCGAACTGGTCGCTCTGGGCCGCGTACTGGGCTGTGACCTCGATCTTGTCCTGGGAGTCGTTGTACTCCTGGATGAGCTTCTTGGCCTCGGTGGCCTGGTCGCCCGTGTAGTTGTGCCAGACGGTGATCTGGGTCTTGCCGCCGGAGTCACCGCTGTTCCCGGTGACCGAACCGCCGGAACAGGCCGACAGGGTGACGGCGACGCCGATGGCGAGTGCTGCCACGCCGAGCATTCGTGATCGCATGGGTTGTCCTTTCCGGACCTGGGGTGAAGGTGGAGCGTCGGTTTCTCAGCGCAGACCGCCGGCCATGGCCGACACGATCTGCTTCTGGAAGATCAGGAACACGATGAAGACCGGCAGGATCGCCAGGGTCGAGCCGGCCATGAGCAGGTTGAAGCTCTCGGCGGCGTTCGCGGACTGCAGCTGGGTGAGGCCGACCGACACCGTGAAGAACTCGGTCTTCGTGGCGACCAGGAACTGGAAGAAGAAGTTGTTCCAGTTGTAGACGAACGACAGGACCGCGAACGACCCGATCATCGGCGTCGCCATCGGTGCCACGACCGACCACATCCGCCGCCAGACGCCGGCGCCGTCGACCCGGCTCGCGTCCTCGATCTCCGCCGGGAACGAGGTGAAGAACTGCCGGAACAGGAACACCCCGAGGATCGACGGGATGTTCGGGACGATGAGGCCCTGGTAGCTGTCGAGCCAGCCGAGCGACGAGAGCAGGCTGACGAGCGGCGTGAAGACGACCTCGAACGGCACGAGCAGTGCGGCGAGCAGGATGACGAACACGACGTTCTTGCCCGGGAAGTGCAGGCGGGAGAACGCGAAGCCCGCCGCGAGGCTGGTGATGATCTGCCCGGCCGTGGTGAGCACCGCGACGATGGTCGAGTTGAGGTAGTAGATGCCGAACGGGGCGACGTCGAACACCTTCGTGTAGTTGTCGAACCGCCACTCGCGCGGCAGGAAGCTCGGCGGGAAGGCGAGCGCCTCGGCGGAGGACTTGAAGCTCGTCAGCACCATCCAGAGGAACGGGCCGAAGAACAGCACGACCGCGACGATGAGGATCACGTGGCGGAGGACCGCCGGACTGGTCTTCCGCCAGCGGGCGCGGAACGGCCGCTTCCGACGGGGCACGGCCACCGTTCCGGTGGCGAGCTGCCTGGAGGCCCGTGGTGCGCCCGCGAAGGGCGCGTCGGCTTCGAAGTGGGTCACGTCGGTCTCCTAGGTGAGCTCGATCGGGTCGCGACGGTTGATGAACCGCAGCTGGATGACGGCGACGATGATGCCGACGAGGAGGAGGACGACGGCCGCAGCGCTCGCGGAGCCGCCGTGGAAGAAGACGAAGCCCTGCTGGTAGATGTAGTAGAGGATCGTCTCGGTCGACCCGAGCGGGCCGCCCTGGGTGAGGACGTAGACCTGGGTGAACACCTGCAGCGCACTGATCACGCCGGTCACCGCGAGGAACCCCGTGGTGGGGGCGACCAGCGGCAGCGAGATCGTGAAGAAGCGGCGGATCGGTCCCGCACCGTCGAGCGTCGCGGCCTCCATGTAGCTGGCCGGGATGTTCGTGAGGGCGGCGGAGTAGATGATCATCGCGTAGCCGACGCCCTGCCAGACCGAGAACACCATCACGCTCACGAGCGCCCAGGGCTCCGAGTTGAGGAAGCCGATCGGCGGCCCGCCGAGCGAGGTGATCACACCGTTCACCAGGCCGCCGAGGGGCGACAGGATGAAGCTGAAGATGAGCGCGCTGCCGACGATCGGGGCGATGTACGGCACGAAGAGCAGGGCGCGGTAGACCCCGCGTCCGCGGAACGGCTGGGCGAGGAGCGCGGCGAAGAAGAGCCCGAGGACCATCGTCACGGGGACGACGATCACCACGTACAGCGCGGTGTTGCCGGCGGCCTGCAGGAACTCGTCGTCCTGCAGGAGCCCCGCGAAGTTGGCGAGCCCGACGAAGTCCCCGGCCGCGCCGGTCGCGGGGTTCCAGTTCGTGAACGAGTACCCGACGGTCTGGACCAGTGGGTACAGGTAGAACAACGCCAGCAGGATGCTCGTCGGGGCGATCAGGGCGTAGCCCGCTCGGCCCTCCTTGCGCTCGAGTGACGAGCGGGGTGGTGCTGCCACAGCACTCGGCATGGTGCCTCCTTCGTTCTTCGTTGAACGCTAGGAATCATGTGTTTCCGGAAGATTACTCGTCGATGACGAAAAGTAAATAGTCATTTCTCGGCAGACTTCGTTCGACCATCGATGCAAGAGCGGGTTAGCATGACGCCATGAACCACCGCCTCTACCAGGACGCCGAGCCCGTCCCCGGGTCCGTCGGGGACGTCCTGCGCCTGATCCGCGGCGGCGGATCGTCCTCGCGGTCGGTGCTCGCCCGCACCACCGGTCTCGCGCCGTCCACCGTCGGGCTGCGCGTCGACGCGCTCGTCGACCTCGGGCTGGTGCACGAGGTCGGTGCCGAGGGGTCCCGCGGTGGACGCCGGGCCCGACGGCTCGAACTCGACGGCACCGCGGGGTTCGTCGCCGCGGCCGACCTCGGGGCGAACCACACCCGCGTCGTGCTGAGCGACCTCGCCGGCCGGACGCTCGCCGACTCGGACGACACCCGCGCCTCGGCGCCGCTCCCCCGTGACGACGGACCGGCCGGCGCCGTCGCCGAGCTGTGGCGGCGCTTCGAGACCCTCGCCGCGGAGTGCGGGCTGTCCATGGACGACTTCCAGGGCGCCGCCATCGGGGTCCCGGCACCGATCGCGTACCCGAGCGGGCGCATCGTCACCCCGAGCTTCGAACCGACCTGGCACGACGTCGCGCTCGGCTCCCTGTTCGCGTCGCACACCGATGCCCCCGTGCTCGTCGAGAACGACGCCAACCTCATCGCCCTCGCCGAACGGTCCGACACCGAACCACCGGAGCGGTCGAACCTCGTCGCGGTGAAGCTCGGCACCCGCATCGGCGGTGGCGTCATCGCCGGCGGACGGCTCCACCGCGGTGTCGGCGGCGCGGCGGGTGAGGTCTCGCACACCTCGGTGGACGGCACGTCCGTCATCGGGTGCACCTGCGGCGTGCCGAACTGCCTGGAGTCCGTGGCGTCGGCCGGTGCGATCATCGCCCGGCTCCGTGCCGCCGGACACGACGTCTCCACCACCGCGGACCTGCTCCGGCTCGGGGCCCAGGGCGATGCCGACGTCGTCGAGGAACTCCGCACCGCCGGGGCCCTGATCGGCCGGGTCCTCGCCGGGATCGCGAACTTCTTCAATCCTCGCGAGGTCGTGCTCGCCGGTGCCATGTCGGCGTCGCCACCGCTGGTCGCCGCGATCCGGAGCGAGCTGTACCGGATGTGCCTGCCCCTCGTGGCCGACGACCTCGACGTCCGGGCCAGCCGGGCGCCCCGCGATGCCGGTGTGCACGGCGGCGTGGTGCTCGCGCTCGACGAGGTCCTCGCTCCGACCCGGGTCGACGAACTCGTCCGCCGGGCCACGGCGTCCGACGACCGCACGGTGCGGAGCGCCTGATGGCCGTCGTCGCGGTGGACATCGGCGGCACCACCGTCAAGGGCGCGCTGTTCGACGCGGACGGCACCGTCCTCGACCGGGCCACCGTCCCGACCTTCCCCGTGGGCGCGACCGACCCGGGGCTGCCCGGCGGGGTCGCCCTCGCCGCCGTCACCGCCCTGGTGGACCAGCTCGCGGCGAGCGCAACCGCCTCGGGCCGGTCCCTCTCCGGCATCGGGCTCTGCTCCCCCGGACTCGTCGACGCCGAGCGCGGGCGGGTGGCCCTGGCCGTGAACCTCGGTTGGTCGGACGTCCCCGTCGCGGACCTCCTGGCCGACCGGTTCGGCGTGCCCGTCGCGCTCGACCACGACGCGCGTGCTGCCGCACGCGCCGAACGGGCGGCCCGCGGTGCCGCGGGACGGTCGGTCGACGAGTTCGTCTTCATCCCGATCGGCACGGGCATCGCGGCGACGATCGTCACCGGCGGCGCGATCGTGCACGGTGCCACGGGCGGCGCGGGCGAGTTCGGGCACGTGCCCGTCGTCCCCGGCGGCGAGCTCTGCACGTGCGGCCAGCGCGGCTGCGTCGAGGTGTACGCCTCCGCCGGCAACGTGCTGCGTCGCTACCGGGAGGCCGGCGGCTCCCTCGCCGCGAACACCCGCGAGGTCACCGAACTCGTCGGCACCGACCCCGTCGCCGACCGCGTGTGGCACGACGCCGTCGACGCCCTCGCCACCGGGGTCGTCATGCTCACCGCCGTCCTCGACCCGGACGCGATCGTCATCGGCGGCGGGCTCGGCGAGGCCGGTGAGCGGCTCCTCGGTCCGCTGCGCACGGCCGTCGCCGAACGCCTGCAGTGGCGGTCCGTGCCGGCGATCGAGCAGTCGCTCGTCGGTGCCGGCGCCGGACTCGCCGGTGCGGCCCTCCTCGTCAACTCCCCCGTCCACCACCCACCCGTGAAGGAACCCTGATGTCCGACACCTCCCCCCGGATCGGCCTCGTCGGCGCCGGCGGCATCGCCTACGCCCACATGCCGGGCCTGCTGCGACTCGGCTCCGTCGTCGTGTACGCGCAGGACGGCGCCCCGGAACTCGCCACGGCGTTCGCCTCCGCCGCCTCGGCCGCGGGGACCTCGATCACCGTCGTCGACTCGCTCGACGAGCTGCTCGCCGCCGTCGACCTGGTGGACGTCGTCACCCCGACGTTCGCGCACGCCGAGGTCGTCCGTGCCGCGCTCGCGGCCGGCAAGGACGTCGTGTCGGAGAAGCCGCTCGCCCGGACCGACGCCGACGCCGACGACCTGGCGGAGCGTGCTCGGGCCGCCGGCCGACAGCTGTACCCGGCCCACGTGGTGCGCTTCTTCCCCGCGTACGTGCGCCTCAAGGAGGCCGTCACCACGGGCCTCCTGGGCGACCTGGCGGTCCTGCGGTTCGTGCGCTCCGGGGCGTTCCCGACGCGCACGCCGTGGTTCGCGGACCGCGCGCTGTCCGGCGGCATCGTGATGGACCAGATGATCCACGACATCGACATCGCCCGCTGGGTCGCCGGCGAGGTCGTCCGGGTCTCCGCCGTCAGCGTGCGCGGCGGCACCGGCGCCGAACCGGTCGAGGCGGCGCACGTGCTGCTCACCCACGCGTCCGGGGCGATCAGCCACGTCGCGGGCATCTGGGGGCCGCAGCACCTCGGGTTCTCCACCGAGTACTCGGTCACCGGGACGCTCGGCAGCCTCTCGCACTCGTCGCGTGCGGAGCAGGACTACGTCGCCGACCTCGCGGCACCGGAGGCGCTGGACGGCTTCCTGCCGCAGGTCGACCCCGCCGACGACCCGTACGGCACGGAGCTGCAGGAGTTCGTCGCGGCGTTCGCCGGCGGGACCGTACCGCGGGTGACCGCCGAGGACGGTGTCGCAGCCGTCCGGATCGCGAACGCGGCGCTCGAGTCACTCGAGACCGGTCAGCCCGTCGACCTCGCCCCGACCACCACGGAGGTGCTCGCATGACCGACCTCAAGATCGCCGTGATGTCCTTCGCCCACACGCACGCCATCGGGTACCTCACCGCCCTGGCCGCGATGCCGGGCGTCGAGGTCCGCGGCTCCGACCCGGGCGGCGTCAGCACCGGGTCGTCGATCGTGGAGCTCCGCGGCGCCGACCTGGCCGCCACCCTCGGGGTCGACTACGTGGAGTCGTACGACGAACTGCTCGCCTGGGGCCCCGACGCCGTCGTCGTGACGAGCGAGAACGCCCGGCACCGCGAGCTCGTCGAGGCCGCTGCCGCAGCCGGCGCGCACGTCCTCTGCGAGAAGCCCCTCGCCACCACGTGGGAGGACGGCATCGCGATGCGCGACGCCGTCGAGGCCGCCGGCGTCATGCTCATGGTGGCGTTCCCGGTCCGCTTCGCCTCGGCGTTCGGGAAGCTCCGTGCCGCACACGAGTCCGGCGCCCTCGGGCAGCTCTTCTCGGTCCGCGGGGCGAACAACGGCATGCTCCCGCTCACGCGCTCCTGGTTCACCGAGCCCGAGCTCTCCGGCGGCGGCGCGCTCGTCGACCACGTCGTGCACATCGCGGACCTGCTCGAGGGCCTGATGGGGTCGGCTCCCGTGTCGGTCACGGCGGTCGCGAACCGGACCCTGCACGCCGGCCGGGCCAGCGCGGAGACCGCCGGCCTCGTGACGATCACCTACGAGAACGGCGTCGTCGCGGGCATCGACTGCTCGTGGAGCAAGCCCGACACGTCGCCGGTGTGGGGCGGCCTGACGCTCGACGTCGCCGGGACGGGCGGCACCGTGTCGCTGGACTTCTTCGGGCCGGCCGCGCGCGGGCTCGCCGCCGAGACCGGACTGCCGATCGAGTCCCGGTACGGCGCCGACCTCGACGAAGCGATGCTCCGCACCTTCCTCGACGCCGTCCGTACGGGCGAGCAGCCGCAGCCGGACGTGCACGTGGGGCTCCGGACGCTGTCGATCGTGCTCGCGGCGCAGGAGTCCGTCGCGAGCGGGAAGACCGTCGCCGTCGTCGGGGAGCACGCACCGGTCGACGCCTGACGGCACGTTCCGTCACCAGGGAATGGACCACCCCGGTGCCTGCTTGACGTCCGCATGACCTCGTCAGCAGCGCGCCGTGGGTGGCTCAGCGTCGTGTCCGTCGCACTCGGATCGTTCGTCCTCGTCCTGTCCGAGTTCCTCCCGATCGGGCTCCTCCCCGCGATCGCCCGCGACCTCGACGTCGGCATCGGCACCGCGGGGCTCATGGTCGTCGCGACCGGGCTCGTCGGTGCCGTCGCGGCCCCGGTCGTCACGGTCCTGACCTCCCGTCTCGACCGTCGCGTGGTGCTCGTGTCCCTGACGATCCTGCTCGTGGTCGCCGACGGGCTGGCCGCGATCGCGCCGAACTTCGCGGTGCTGCTCGTCGCCCGCATGCTGCTCGGCGTCGGCATCGGCGGCTTCTGGGCGATCGGCGCCGGGATCGCCGGCCGACTCGTCCGCCCCGAGGCCACCATCCGTGCCACCTCGCTCATCACCGCCGGCGTCTCCGTCGCGACCGTGGTGAGCCTGCCGCTCGGCGCCCTCGTGTCGTCGCTGGCGACCTGGCGGCTCGCGTTCGTGATCGGCGGCGTGCTCGGCCTCGTCGCCCTGGTGCTGCAGCTCGCGATGCTGCCGCGGATCCCGGCGCTCCAGCGGGTGCGGTTCGGCACCCTCGGGTCGCTGCTCCGCGTACCCCGGGCACGGGTAGGTCTCATCGCCGCCGCGTTCCTGTTCACCGCGCAGTTCGCCGCGTACACCTACGTGGCGCCGTACCTGCAGGACCTGGTCGGGGTCGGCCCGGACACGGTCACGCTCGCCCTGCTCGTGTTCGGCATCGCGGGCATCGTCGGGAACTTCACCGCCGGGTTCACGCTCGGCCGTACCGTGCTCGGGACCATCGGCGTCGCGAAGGTCGTCCTCGCCGCGTCGGTCGTGCTCCTCCCGTTGCTGGCGAACTCGGTCGTCGGCGTCTTCGTCCTGCTCGTGGTCTGGGGACTCGTCTGGGGTGCGCTCCCGCTCGGGATGCAGACCTGGATGTCCACGGCGTCGCCGGCCGGGTCCGAGACCGGCCTCGCGCTCTTCGTGACGACGATCCAGCTCGCGATCGCGGCCGGTTCGGTGCTCGGTGGGGTCGCGGTGTCGTCGTTCGGGCTCGCCGCGGACTTCTGGCTCGCGGGATCGGTCGCCGTGGTCGGCGCGGTGGTGCTCGTCTCGATGGGGCTGCGGCGGTCGAACGCCGTGCCGACGTCGGCGGCCCCCGCTGCGGTCCCCGAGACCACGCCGACGGGTTCCGTCGCGGTCGTCTGCCCCTAGGCCCCGAGCGCGAGGACCCGGTCGGCGGCGGCGATGGCCTCCGGGTCGTGCGCGGCGTGCACGACGACCGCGCCGGCGGCGGCCTCGTCGGCGAGCGCCGACACCACGAGCGCAGCCGATCCCGCGTCGACCCCCGCCGTCGGTTCGTCGACGAGCAGCACCCCGGCACACTGGGCGAGTCCGAGCGCCACGAGCGTGCGCTGCCGCTGACCGCCGGAGAGTTCGTCGAAGGGGCGGTCCGCCAGGTCCGCGATCGCCATCCGCTCGAGCTGCGCGTCCACGACCCTCCGGTCCGCGCGGCCGAGCGGTCGCCACCACCGGCGGTGCGGCCACCGCCCCATCGAGACGGTCGCCCGGACGGTGAGCGGGAGCGCGGTCGGCGGGACGGACTGGGTCACGTAGGCGAGACCGCGGTCGGCCTGGAGGCGCGACACCCGTCCGGCAGTCGGCTCCACCGCACCGGCGAGCACGTCGAGCAGCGTCGACTTGCCCGACCCGTTGGGTCCGGTCACCGCGGTCACCGCCCCCGACGGGAACGAGGCATCGAGGTCGTCGAGCACGGTCCGGTCGTCGCGTCGGACGACGAGTCCGATGACGTCGAGGGCGGGTGCGATCGGAGCGGGGAGCACCTGAGGACACTATCAGTATCGATAGTCATTTTCATGTAGCGTCTCGGACCGTGACCTGGCTGACCGACCCCTTCTCCGTCGACTTCATGCTCCGCGCCCTCGTCGGCGGCGGGCTCGCGGCGGTCCTCTGCGCCGTCGTCGGCACGTGGGTGGTGGTGCGCGGGATGGCGTTCCTCGGCGAGGCGCTCTCGCACGGCATGCTCCCCGGCGTCGCGGTCGCCACCCTGACCGGGATCCCGGCGGTGATCGGCGCCGCGATCAGCGCCGGCGTGATGGTGTTCGGCGTGGGAGCACTCCGCCGCCGGGCGCGACTGTCGTACGACACCTCGATCGGGCTGCTGTTCGTCGGCATGCTCGCCCTCGGCGTCATCATCGTCTCCGGCTCCCGGTCCTTCGCCACCGACGTGACGGCGATCCTCTTCGGGGACGTGCTGGCCGTCACCCGCGCGGACCTGGCCGGCCTCGGCGCCGCCGTGTTCGTCGCGCTCGCACTCGCCGCTGCGTTCCACCGCGCGTTCACGGCCACGGCGTTCGACGTGCGGAAGGCCGCGACGCTCGGCCTCCGACCACGCCTGGCCGAGGTCGTCCTGATCGCGCTCGTCACGCTCGCGGTCGTGGCGTCCTACCGGGCGGTCGGCACGCTCCTCGTGGTCGGCCTCCTGCTCGCCCCGGCGGCGGCGGCCCGGGTCTGGACGCGACACGTCGTCTCGACCATGGCGCTCGGTGCCGGCTTCGGCTGCGCCGCCGTCCTCGTCGGACTCCTCGTCTCCTGGCACGCGGGAACCGCGGCCGGCGCGAGCATCGCCGTCGTCGCGGTCGTCTCGGTCGCACTGTCGCGCGCCGTCGCCGCTGCCGTCCCCACGTCCGCGGCCGCCGGACGGCCGACCACACCGCCATCCGCAGCACCACCTCGAGAGGGAGCATGAACCCGACCACCAGCCGCGCACCCGCGCGCACCCTGACCGCCCTCGCCCTGGCCACCGGCATCGCACTCACTTCCGCGGCGTGCTCGTCCGAGCCGCGCCCCGCAGCCGATGACCCGGCCGACACCGCTCGTCCGCACGGCTACGTGGCGGGCGCGACCGAGTCCCAGGAGCCGCAGCTGCGCCTCCTGGCGGTCTCCGCGACCGGCGAGACGACCCTGCACGACCTCCTCACGGCGGACAGCACCGACCTCGACACGGTCGATGCCCCGGAGCACAGCGCGACCGACGGCCGGTTCCTGCTGACGAGCGACGACGACCGGACGACGGTCGTCGACGGCGGCGCCTGGACCGTCGACCACGGCGACCACACCCACTACTACGCGGCCGAGCCCCGTGTCGTCGGGACCCTCGACGGCGGCGGGCGTGTCGAGGTGCACTCCTCCGAGACCCTGACCGCCGTGACCTGGCCGGACCGAGGGGAGGCAGTCCTCCTCGACCGGTCGGCGCTCGGGCAGGGCGAGCTCGACGTCACCGTCCGACTCGACGCGGCCGTCCTCCTCCCCACCGCGGAGCACCTCATTGCGGCGTCCGACGACAGGGTCCGAGTGCTGTCCGCGGACGGGGAGGACGTACGCGCCGAGCAGCCGTGCCAGGACCCTGCCGGTGGCATCGTCACCCGGGCCGGCGCGGTCGTGGGTTGCGCGGACGGCGTGGTGATCGTCGACGACGAGGGCACGGCACGCACCGTCCCGCTGCCCGACACCGCCGCGGACGCGGTCCCGCGCGCCACCGCGTTCGCGGCGCGCGCCGGGCGCCCGACCGTCGCCGGGCTGGCCGGGGACACCGGCTTCTGGCTGCTGGACAGCCGCGAGGGAGCCTGGCGTCACGTCCCGACCGACCGGCCGCTCCGCGCGGTCGTCGCGGTGGACGACGCCGACGAGCACGTGGTCGGCGTCGACGACCAGGGTCGGGTGGTCGTGCACACGATGACGACCGGTGCCGTGGCGACGACCGACGCGCTCGTCGACGGTGCGGCCGGACCGCTCCTGCAGCTCGATGCGCAGCGCGCCTACCTGGCGGACCCGCAGGACGGCGTCGCGCACGAGATCGACTTCGCGGACGACGCCCGGGTGTCGCGCACGATCGAGCTCCCGGTGGCGCCGGCAGCCTTCGCGGAGGTCGGACTGTGACCCGGGCAACGCCGGCCTCCCGCACCGCTCGTGCCCTCGGCGTCGTGCTCGTCGCCGCAGTGTCCGCCGCGGGGCTGTCCGCCTGCGCACCGAGCACGGCCGACCGCCCGCTCGTCGCCGTGACGACGAACATCCTGGGGGACGTGGTCACCGAGGTCGTCGGGGACGCCGCCGAGGTGATGGTCCTGATGCCCGCCGGCGCCGATCCGCACTCGTTCGAGGTGTCCGCCAAGGAGGCCGCCCGGCTGCGGAGCGCCGACCTCGTCGTCGAGAACGGCCTCGGGCTCGAGGAGGGCGTCGCCCGCCACGTCGCGGCGGCCGCCGACGACGGCGTCCCGGTGTTCACCGCCGGCGACGCCATCGACGTACTGGAGTGGAGCACCGAGGACGACAGCGGCCCGGACCCGCACTTCTGGACCGACCCGGCACGGATGCTCGACGTGGTGGACGCGCTCGGCGACGAACTCGACGACGCCGGCATCGGGACGCCGGGCGCCACCGCCTACCGTGAGCGGCTCGGGGAGCTCGACGATGCGATGACGACGGCGTTCGCGACGCTGCCCGAGGACCGCCGTGCCCTCGTCACCAACCACCACGTGTTCGGGTACCTCGCTGAACGGTTCGGCTTCCGGGTCGTGGGCGCGGTCATCCCGAGCGGGACGACCCTGGCCTCACCGAGTGCGGCGGACCTCCGGGACCTCGCCGCGGCGATCGAGGAAGCCGGCGTGCCCACGATCTTCGCGGACGCGTCGCAACCTGCTCTGCTCGCCGAGGTGCTCGCCGAGGAGGTCGACGTGCACGTCGCGATCCGCCCCCTCGCGACCGAGTCCCTGACCGCGGAGGGGCCCGCCTCGACGTACCTCGGGATGATGCAGTCCAACACGGATGCGATCGTCGACGGCCTGTCGACTTCCAATTGAGAATGAGAATCAATACAGTTTGGACATGCACATGAAGAAGATCCTGCCCGTGGGACTCGTCGGCGCCGTCACGATGGCCCTGGCCGGGTGCTCGACGAGCCCCGCCGACGCCGAAGCGACCCGGACGAGCACCCCGTCCGCCGACGGCACGCGCATCACCCTGACCTACGACGGCGGCCTGCTCGTCCTCGACGAGGACCTGCGGGTCGTGTCCGACGACCCGATCGACGGCTTCACCCGCGTGAACCCCGCCGGCGACGGGCGCCACGTGCTCGTGACCGTCCCGGAGGGCTTCCGCGTGCTCGACACCGCCGCGGACCCCGCACTGACCGACGCGGTCTTCCCGGCCGACACCGGTGGGCACGCGGTCGTGCACGGCGACCGGACCGCCCTCTTCGCCGACGGAACCGGCGACGTCACCACGTTCGACAACACGGACCTCGACGGCGACGAGCTGCCCGAGACCACGACGACGAAGTCCGAGGCGGCGCACCACGGCGTCGCCATCGAGCTCGAGGACGGCACACTCCTCACCACGATCGGCACCGAGGAGAGCCGCTCCGGCGTCCGTGCCCTCGACGCCGACGGGGCAGAACTCGCCCGTTCCGAGGAGTGCCCGAACGTGCACGGCGAAGGCGCGGTCGAGGGCGAGGTCGCAGTCTTCGGCTGCACCGACGGCGCCCTGGTCTACCAGGACGGCGCGTTCGAGAAGATCGACGCCCCGACTGAGTACGGCCGCACCGGCAACCTCTTCACGACGGAGACGTCCCCCGTCGCCGTCGGGGACTACAACGACGACGAGGACAGCGAGGGATACCTGCTCCACCAGATCGCCCTCATCGACGCCGAAGCCGGCGAGTACACCGTCGCCGACATGCCGGACGGCGTCGGCTTCACCTTCCGCGACCTCGCCCGCGGCCCCGGTGACGAGGCCGTCGTCCTCGGCTCCGACGGCTCCCTGCACACCTTCGACGAGACCACCGGCGAACAGCTCGACTCGTTCCCCGTGATCGATGCGTGGGAGGGCCCGACCGAGTGGCAGGACGCCCACCCCGCCCTGAAGGTCGCGGGGGACGTCGCCTACGTCACCGACACCGCCGACCAGAAGATCCACGCCGTCGACCTGACCACCGGGAAGGTCATCGCCTCGAGCGACGAGCTGCCAGGCGTCCCGAACGAGATCGCCGTCGCGTAGTACCCCGACATCCGGACAGTGCGCCGCAGCCGCGCGGCGTACTGTCCGGTCCATGCCCGCTCTCACCGACACGTTCACCCTGTCCAACGGTCTGCACATCCCCAAGATCGGCTTCGGCACGTGGCAGATCCCGTCCGGCGACGACGCCTACGACGCCACGAAGACCGCCCTCGACCTCGGCTACCGCCACATCGACACCGCGCTCGCGTACGGCAACGAGGCGAGCGTCGGCCAGGCCGTCCGTGACAGCGGCGTCCCGCGCGACGAGGTCTTCATCACCACGAAGCTCCCCGCCGAGGTCAAGACCGCCGCCGGCGCACGCGAGGCCTTCGAGACCTCGAGCACGAACCTCGACCTCGGCGAGATCGACCTGTACCTCATCCACGCCCCCTGGCCGTGGGGCGACATCGGATCCGACCACCGCGACGGCAACGTCGAGGTCTGGAAGGTCTTCGAGGAGCTCTACGACGCCGGCCGGACGCGCTCGATCGGCGTCTCGAACTTCGAGGTCGCGGACCTCGAGGACCTGCTCGGCCGCGCCGACGTCGTCCCGCACGCCAACCAGATCCGCTGGTTCATCGGCAACACCCAGGACGCCACGACCGCGTTCGACCGCGAGCACGACATCCTCACCGAGGGCTACTCGCCGCTCGCCACGGGTGGGCTGCTCGAGAACGCCGAGATCCGCGAGATCGCGGCGAAGTACGACAAGTCCGTCGCCCAGGTCGCCATCCGGTACCTGCTCGAGCAGGACGTCCTGCCCCTGCCGAAGTCGACGACGCCGTCGCGCATCGCCGAGAACGCGGACGTCGACTTCGTGCTGTCCGCCGAGGACGTCGCCGCCCTCGACGCACTGCAGTACACCACCGACTGACGCCAGCGGGAACACGACACCCCCGTCGCCGGTTGCACCCCCTGGTGCCACAGCCAGCGGCACGACCCCAAGGAGGCCAGCATGACCACCACCGAAACCGCTATCCTCGCCGGCGGGTGCTTCTGGGGAGCGCAGCAGCTCCTCCGTCGCCGTCCCGGCGTCATCAGCACCCGCGTCGGCTACTCGGGCGGCGACACCCCGAACGCCACGTACCGCAACCACGGTGACCACGCCGAGGCCGTCGAGATCGTCTTCGACCCGTCCGTGATCTCGTACCGGGACCTGCTGGAGTTCTTCTTCCAGATCCACGACCCGTCGACGAAGGACCGGCAGGGCAACGACGTCGGCCGCAGCTACCGCTCGGCGATCTTCTTCACCTCGCCGGAGCAGGAGCAGGTCGCTCGCGACACCATCGCGGACGTCGACGCCTCGGGCATCTGGCCGGGCAAGGTCGTCACCGAGGTCGAGCCCGCGGGCGACTTCTGGGAGGCCGAGGAGGAGCACCAGGACTACCTCGAGAAGTACCCCGCCGGGTACACCTGCCACTTCGTGCGCCCGGGGTGGAAGCTCCCGCACCGCGACGAGGCGACCGCAGCGGTCTGATGGTGACCCAGTAGCGGACTGGAGGTGGGCCCCAACCGCCGGTACCGGCGCGCCGCGCCAGCGGGGCGCCGGCCGTGACGGGAGGGACGGTGCCAGCTGGCACCGCGCCTCCAGTCCGTCACGGAGTCACCTCCACCGCGTCACCCGGCTCAGCCGCGCGGCACCAGCGCGTCGATGGCCGTGAGCTCCTCGTCGGTGAGCGGGGCACCCGCGAGCGAGTCGAGCGTGCCGTCCAGCTGGCGGACGCTCGAGGCCCCGACCAACGCGGACGTGACCGCCTCCTGCCGGAGCACCCACGTGATCGCGAGCTGCGCGAGCGTCTGCCCGCGCGCCGCGGCGATGTCGTTCAGCGCACGCGCCGTCGTCAGGTACTCGTCGTCGATCCGGTCCGCGCCGAACCAGCGGCCCTCGGCCGCACGCGACCCGACCGGCACCGAGCCGTCGAGGTACCGGTCCGTCAGCAGCCCGCCGGCCAGCGGCGAGAACACGATCGCGCCGGTCCCGAGGCGGAGCAGCTCGTCGAAGAGGCCGTCCTCGGGGACCCGGTCGAACATGTTGTAGCGCGGCTGGTGGATGAGCAGGCGGATGTTCTCGGCGGCGAGTGCCTCAGCGGCAGCGGCCGTCTGCGCCGGGTCGTAGTTCGAGATGCCGGCGTAGAGCGCCTTGCCCGAGCGGACCGCGGTCACGAGGGCGCTGACCGTCTCCTCGATGGGGGTCTCGGGGTCGGGGCGGTGCGAGTAGAACACGTCGACGTAGTCCAGCCCGAGGCGAGTGAGCGACTGGTCGAGCGAGGCGAGCATGTACTTGCGCGAGCCCCAGTTGCCGTACGGTCCGGGCCACATGTCGTAGCCGGCCTTCGTCGACACCACGATCTCGTCACGGAAGGGGCGGAGGTCCGACTCGAGGATGCGCCCGAACTGCTCCTCGGCGGCTCCGGGCGGCGGACCGTAGTTGTTCGCGAGGTCGAAGTGGGTGATCCCGCGGTCGAACGCGTGCAGGACGATGTCGCGCTGCGTGGTGAGGGGGCGGTCGGCGCCGAAGTTGTTCCACAGCCCGAGCGAGATGCGCGGCAGCAGCAGGCCACTCCTCCCCACGCGCTGGTACGGGAGTCGCTCGTAGCGGTCGTCGGCGGGGCGGCGGACGTCAGGCATCGTTGCTCGATCCGGGTCGGGGACAGGCCGTCGTTGACGCTACCGTGCGGACGCCCCTCCGTGGCGCGGGTCCGGTTGAGTCAAGCCGTCAGGCGGTCATCCCTCCACATCCCGAGGAACGAGCGTCCTGCGTCCGGGGTGCGCCGAGGTTCGTCATGCTGGGTTGGTCGCGCCGGTGCCGCCTCGGCTTCTTCAGAGGGGCCCGCTCTCAGTTCAGACTTCGGTGCATCCGGTCGGGTTCTTCGGGTGCGGTCCACGTATCCGTCTCGCGGGAGATGCCTTGCGCCGTAGATCGAGAAGCGGCCCCCACGCTTCTGGCCAGCTATGATCGCCCCGCTTGAGGAAGAGCTCCGCCGCAGGATCGGCCTCGTCTTCGCACAACCATGTGCCATAGCCAGCTGCAGCGCGGTCTCCGTCGGCATTCTTCGATTGGGCCGCTTGCAGCATCATTTCGCGGCCTTTTTCGCGATCCCCGTCGTCCTCGTGCACGTACCAGGCCTCTTGGTCAAGAGACTTCACATAACCCCGATTCATCAGCCAACGGTGGACCTGGCGGGCAGCCTCGTGCTCGCCCTGCCGAGATCTCAGCTGGGCAAGAGCGAGCTCTGCGTCACTATCACCCAACGCTGCCCCCTCGCTGAAAGCTTTGATGCGCGCACCTTTTGCGATCACCATTGAATTCGCCAACGCTTGACCCATCGGCGCTTGCCGCCCCACGCCAATATCGACATCGAAGGGGTTGCTAACGTCGTCCGTTCGCGCTGACGACCACTGGAGCCCGCTTCTGCCCAGACTTCAATTCAATTGAATCAGCATAATGATGGGCATGGCAACGATGCAATGGCGATAAACAATGTCGTCGGGATACCGATGAAGCCAATCATGGCTGCGGCAGCCGGGGCCCAAAAGGACAATTTTTGCTTTCGAATAAGCAGTAGTGCAGAAATGCCCGCTGCTAAAAGTAGGATAAGTTGAGCTACTATTAGCCAACCGGGCAGCTCGAGGTAAACGTCGCCCACATATTCTTTCCAATTTTGCTGAAGGAGTATCAGCAGTGGCACCACTGCCATACCGATCAATTCGAGCGCGGAACTGACGATAGTGTCGGCTCTGGGAGGTGTTTGTCGCGACGCTACGGCCCCCCAGTGTGGCACTGAGTCGTTCACTTTTCTGGAAGTCGGGTCTTTCATTCTCTGTTCCCTCCAGGGTTACAAGAAGTGCGCAATGGGAACACGTAACCGCGCAGGCTTGGTGCGGATTTCCATGACTCCAGACGGTAAGGGCTTCAGCGGAGTCGTACGAAGACCGGCGAGAGGCAGTTCCCGTCGGAGTCGGTGCCCTGTGCGGTGGCGATGATCGCGCCGGAGATGAGCGCGTAGGCGCAGCTCACGGCGGGCCCGCTGAGCAGCGTGCACCTTGCGGTGATCGCGCCGACGTCGCCTCGGCTTCTTCGGAGCGGCGCCCGCTATCCGTTCAAACTTCGGTCGATCCGGTCGGGTTCTTTGGTTGCGGTCCACGCATCCGTCTTGCGCGAGATGCCTTGCGTCGTAGATCGAGAAGCGGCCCCCACGCTTCTGGCCAGCTATGAACGCCTCGCACGAGGAAGAGATCCGCCGCAGGATCGGCCTCGTCTTCCCATAACCATAAGCCATAGATAGCTGCAGCGCGGTCTCCGTCGGCATTCTTCGATTGAGCCGGTTGCAGCATCATTTCGCGGCCTTTTTCGCGATCCCCGTCCTCCTCTTGCACGCACCAAGCCTCTTGGTCGAGAAACTTCACATAACGTTCCTGCGCGACGACGTCACGCAACTATTCATGCCTTGGCGCCGCATGCTTCCCTCGGACCGAAGGCTGCGCAATATCGCTTGGGCCGTGCCGGATTGCAGGAAAAGAGGAGACAATCTCAAGAAGCACCTGCCTAGCTTGGCGAGCAGACATCGCCGTGCTAGGGAACTCTCGCTCTGTACCGTCTTTCATGATGATTATGAGCATACGAACGAACAGGTGAAGCGGGTCGAGTCCGCCTTCCGTGAACCGATTCATCAGGCCCGAATATCCGCGGACTTCCACGCGTTCTATGGAATCCGACCGCAGTCGGACGGTGCGGAACCAACCACGGATCTTCAGATCGCTCGTCCCTATGAATACCCCAACGGTCGCAGCTCTGACAAGCCAAAGGAGCAGGAGTCCAAAGACGGCAGTCTGCTCCCAAGCCAGACCGGTCACCGCGACGCTCACGCCGGTCGCCCCACCAAGAGGCAGGACGTACGACGAGGCTATAACGATCGGACCGCGACGAGTACCCGGGACTCTTTTCATGCGCTTACCTCTCGTGATCACCAGCGAGTTCGCCAACGCTTGACCCATCGGCGATTGCCGCCCCACGCCGATATGCCGTTACCGACGGTGTTGCCAACAGCGTTCGCGCGGAAATGAACCCGACGATATGAGCGGGACACCCAGCGTCTCGACGCCGAACGTCCTGCCCGGAAACTGTATCTGACGTGCGACCGAATGACCCCCGGCCAAACCGCGCAAGCCCCTTTGCGGCGTATCCGCCGCCGATTGCACCTACCGCCGAGACGGCGGCCTCTCCCCATCGCCCCTGCACCGCGTACGCCGCGGTCTGGATCACGCCGCAAGCCGCAGCGATGCCGTAGACGGGAACAAATCCGCATGCGAAGAACACGGCCTGTGATACCCGGTTGTTGGTCAGGAACCGGGCTACACCTCTCACATGGCGCCAGGCTCGTTTCCAGGACCACTGCCCGCTGAGGTCGAAGTCGCCGACTGGATCGTTGACGTACGCATACGCGTTGTCGGTGCCGCCCTCGACAGGGTCGACTTGCAGGAACCGTCCGAGGCCGGGGACGTATTGACGCGCGCCCATCTCGATCGTGGCGATGGTGCCCACGTGTTCGGTGAGCTTCTGGTGCTGCCCGACCCAGCCGCCACCCCGGACCGCTTCGTCCCCTGAGCGGTCCACTCCCCCGTCATCCCAATGACACGGGCTCCTCGTCCGGTGAGATCAGTTCGAGTTGGTCGACAGTGACCATCAACGAGGTGAGGAGCATCACTGCGACTACGCAGTTGCGTTCAGCGACCTGTTCGGGGCCAAACCGATGCGAGACGACGTGTCGGGTCAGATGAGTCGGACGCGGCCGACGAGACTTCGGGTTCCAGTCGTCGTAGAACAGCACCAACGGCCCCCGTGTCGCTCGTTCCATCACTTCTGCGAGGGTGACATCCTCCTGTAACGCGTGGTGCTTCTTCACCTGCTGACGGGCTGAAACCCACTCGAGTCGTTCGACGATGGAGTGCGTGATTGCTACCGCTGAGATCGCTGCAACCTTCCACAGTCCGTACCGGCTTGCGGATAGGAGCTCCTGCACGGTCGGCATGAACGGCATCAACGACGGGTCGCTGACGTCGTCAAGGGCGGTCTCGCAGTCATGGAGGATCTCATCACGGTGCTCCACGAGCAGCAGTGACCGTGCTGTTGCGTCAGAAGCGCACAGCAGCGTCTCCAGCAGCTCCCAACGTGGTACCCATGCCACAGGGATGCCTTCGTCGTTGACCATGGCGGTCAAACCCGGCAGATACTGCTCATACGCGGTTGGCCAGTTGCGGGGGACGCGAATTCGACGTTCGAACGCATCCCAGTCGAACCCGCGGAGAACGTCGAACATCCCCGTCGGCACCGTGAACGTCGGAATCGGCGGGATCGTGAACTTCGGCACGGTGATCTTCGGCGACCAGGCGGAGAGCATCCGGGCAGGTTCTAACGCTGCAGACGCGTGCCGGATGAGGTCCGACGTCATCGACGCCGGCATGACTGGCTTGTATGCGAGGGCAACCTGCTGCAACGCGGGCGCGATGGTTGTCGTCAACGATGCACGCAGCTCCGCCTGCTGAGCGGTGACGGAGGCCGCCAACGCCTGCAGTGCAGAGTTTGAGCCGGGGTTGAACCGGAACCCGTCGGGACGCATCGGGCGCACCTCCTTTTCCTCCAGCAGGCCGGACACGGTCATCCGAACACACGCCGCTGACACCTGCCCGGTGACTGGCCGCTCTCTGAGGGTCAAGAAGCAGAAGTCGGCGTCATGCTCACGTTCGGTCTGCGCTCCGGTACTCTGAGTTCACCGAGCCCCTCAGTGAAGGGGCTACCGCCGCAGGTTCCGAGATGGACCTGTGGCAGCCGGCGGAGCGATTCCGTCGTGACTTCATCATGTGGGCGCGATGCCCTCAGCAGTACGCCGAAGAAGAGCCCAGGCGGCTCAAGGTCGGTACCGAGGAGCCCCAGGTGGGCTGAAGCGGATGGTCAAGGCGTTTCAGTTCTCTTCCCGGTCGGCTCCTGCGAACCGCCCCGGACGAGGACAGCCATGAGACGTCGTGACCGGCAGTCCCGGACGAGATCTACACGCTGACCTGATCGTCATCGACACGCAGGGGTTGATGCGCGGTTGTGGAGGCGTCCATGGAATTGACCTCGTTGCTGCACACGGTGGCGCTGCCGGCGCCGGTGTCGTTGTGTGTTCTTGCGCTGCTCTGGTTGACGCGTCGGCACACCGCTGCGCTGCTGTTCGGGTTCTTAGCGGTGTTCCTTCCGCCCGATCGCGCTGAACGAGCACTCGAGGTCTTCAAGCGTCTGACTCGCGATCATCACCGCCCCCGGCGCTGACAACGCACGCAATCGCCCCCCTCTTGGGGGAGGGACGTCAAGCGGAACATGTCACGACGTCTCCTAGGCTCGTATCGGAGTATCGACTGCCCTTCGGATGGGTTGTCGTCGACGAACGGGGCGGGTTTTGGGATTGTTCGATTGGCTGCTCGGTCGCCGCCGTCGAGGAACTGCTGACAGGCATGGGCCTTCCGGCGCGGCAACGATGCCCCGCCCTTCGAGGGTCCCCGCCTTCGCCGTCATCGACGTCGAAACCACTGGTCTCTCACCGCAGCGGGACCGGATCCTGGAGCTCGCGATTGTCCGGCTTGATGAATCGGGCGCTGTCATCGACGAATGGGTGTCCCGCTTCGACCCCGAGGGCCCTGTCGGCGCGACCCACATTCACGGCATCACGCAGGCGGATGTTGCCGGTCAGCCGCGGTTCGCTGACGTTGCGCCGACGGTGATGGCTGCACTGTCTGGGCTTGCGGTGGTGGCGCACAATGCGAAGTTCGACTTGGCGTTCCTGCGCAACGAGTTGAAAGCGGCCGGTTGGAGTGTTCCGTGGATCGCGGCGTACTGCACGTTGGACGCCAGCTATGCGTACCTGCCGAATATGGACCGTCGCCGGCTTGTGGATTGCTGCTGGGCGGTTGGAGTGCGTCTCGAAGATGCCCATTCCGCGCTAGGGGATGCTCGAGCGGCGGCGGGTCTGCTCGGTGCGTACGTGACGGTGAATGGCGGTCCGGATCCTGTTCTGCTGGAGGCGTTGGCCGCGGCGCGAAGCTCTGACTGGCCGGCGTCGCCAGTCCGGCCGCCGTTGACGGTGGAGCAACGCACCGCAAGCGGCAGCGTCCGGGCACGTCCGATGCGGATCACCCCGCCGAAGCCGTCAGCGCCGCCGCTGCTGCGGCAACTGACCGCACTGTCGCTTCTCGAAGTGATCGAGGAGGGCGCACCCGTCGGCACGACCGCGTACGTGGAGATGCTGTTCGACGCGCTCGAGGACGGCGACATCAGCGACGCGGAAGCGGAAGCGTTGCAGGAGCTGGTCGCCGAGTTCGAACTGTCCGCGTCGGATGTGCACGCAGCGCATGAAGCGTTCCTCCTCGCCCTCGCACATCGGGCCGTCGACGACGGCCGGATCTCCCACGACGAGCGCCGTGAGTTGAAGACCATCGCGTCGCTGCTCGGTGTTGCGGACACAACGGTGAAGCAGGTCCTCGACCGGGCCGACGCCGCCCGTCACGCCCGACTTGGTGCCGGGCTCGGCCCGCTTCCAGACCCGTGGCCGCACGGCGAGCCGCTGCGGGTTGGTGACCGGGTCGCGTTCACCGGCTGCGACGAGACGCAGCGTCTCCGTCTCGAACAACGCGCCGAAGAACTCGGCGTCAGGGTCATCAGCTCCGTGTCCCGACTCACGGTCATGCTCATCACCGACGGGTCCTTCGCCGGCGGGAAGCATGCGAAAGCGCAGCAGCTCGGCACCCGTCACGTCCACCCGGACATCTTCGACGTGCTCCTGCAACATCTACAGCCGGCTCAGGCAGCTGTCCGAAGCAGCGCTCCGACACCCACCGCAGCTCCGCGAGGAGCCGACGCGTCGCCCGCAGCGATTCGAGCGTGGGCAACAGCAAACGGGTACCAAGTCGGTGTCCGTGGACGCCTTCCTGGCGAGGTGCTCGCCGCGTACAACAGTTCGACCAGCAGTGTCTGACGACGTGCTCGTGGCGTTCATCGGCGGCGCTGTCACCCTCGGCGTCGGAGTGCTCGCCGCCGGTGTCGCCATCGGTGTGTACTACGCGGGTGAGCGGAACCGACGCAAGGAAGCTCGTCAGGAGCTGCAGCGACAGATGGTGGTCCGCATGCTGGACACCATCGATGATGCGATCCGCGCCGGCCTTGTCCCGAGAATGTTCCGTCTGTCACGGACCCCGGAGTTGGAAGTGGTGATGGCACTTCCGAGGCTGCTGTTAGATCTGCCGACACAGGACCTCCCTGTCGCGCTGTGGGCTGCGAGTCAGGTTCAGCAGGCTCGGAAGAAGCTTCGGCGACGAGCATTCGTGCTCCGAGTCGTTGAGATTGAATCGGCGCTGATCTCCTGGCATCGCGGCGACCGACCACTGACATGGTTCGAGGAACAACTGACGCTGCAGCCCTACGACCCGAAGTTCACACTCGCATGGTGGAGAAGAGCGCTGCTGTTCGCACGTGACGCACTCGAGAGCGCCGTTGCGGTCGGAACGCTGGGGCTCATCGGACGAGCCCTTCGGGCTGTCACTAGCCGGTGACCATCGGCCGTTGAGCATTCCCAGCCGCGGTGCGATCGCATACGTTCGCGTGGCACGGCAGGCCGCTTGCACCTTTAGCCGTTGCGGCACCGCGCCTACGAACGCGCTAACCCCCGTGACGCCATGCAGGGGTAGCGGCCGGCCGGCAGGGGTGCGCCCTTCGCGGCATCACCTCCGATCGGTCGAACGATCGCAGGCGAGCCGACCTTGTCCTACTGGTCGGCTCCGTCCACCGGGCGTCGTGCGATGTCGATTGCCTGATCGAGCAGGGACAGCGCCTCACCGTCACGCGCCGCCGCATCCGGGAACGGAACGTCAAGCTCTTCGACGAAAAGGACGGCCACTGTCGCAAGGTCACGAACCGTGAGCGTGCGACCGCTCGCTCCCGTGACGCGTTCATCCCAGGTCGCGGTCTGGCTCTCATCCTTGACGATGACGACGTTGCGACGATGGCTGGCCTCAGCCGCGACGGCGGCTGGGACATGAACTCCGCGGCGGGCCATTGGTTGTCGAGCCGCTACCACCTGAAGTTTCGGCGCGGTGTCCTCTCCGGAGATCACCTCGGGTAGATAGCCGGGTGGCTGGATCAGAAGCATTGCCCGTCATCCGACGTGATGAAAGAGCGTACGCGGGACGTAACAAAGCCGCGAGCTGTTGCACGGCGCCAGTCTGGCTGACATTCTGCACAGCAGGGGGGCATGAGGCCCCGTGATTCTAGGGGGATTCATGAAGGTGAAGAAATCACGCGTCGGTCTGCTGGTAGCGGCCGCCGCTACAGCAGGGCTAATTCTGTCGGCTGCGGCGCCAGCCTCTGCGGGAACATATACGTGGATCAACAAGCCGACCCTGAGCAACGCGACGTACAAGGAGCCCGGTCAGTCGACAAGCTTCTCGCGAACCGGGGTGAAGTCATACCTCGCAGCCGACGGCTACTACTGGGACACGACGTTGTGGCTCGGAAGCTACTCAGCGCACGGCTATGCGACGGCATCGATCTCGAGCAAGCTTTCGAATCAGCCGACAAAGGTGTTCTGGAAGTACACGAACGACCCGAACACAAAGACAAAGGTCAACCTGCGTGTCACCCTCCAGGGAGTTCCTGGCGGTCCGACCGGTGCACGTAGCGCGTCGGCGGCATCCGACTCGCTTCCGAAGATTGTCGACCCGAGTGCGGTCGGCGAGGGACTCGACGTCGCTACGGCGGAACACGTCGGCGACAGCGAC
Organism: Curtobacterium sp. 1544; assembly: GCF_040544915.1. NCBI lineage: Bacteria > Bacillati > Actinomycetota > Actinomycetes > Micrococcales > Microbacteriaceae > Curtobacterium > Curtobacterium sp. 1544. The sequence goes on along the minus strand of NZ_JBEPKX010000020.1, from coordinate 33,362 downwards.
GGCGTTGCGTATTGGCGGGGTCTTGACAGCGCCGGGAACATCGCGTTCCTCGCTGTCGACGGCGAGTACGCTTCGTCCACGACCGTCACCGCGGAGCAGTTCCACGAGACCGGCGTCACTCTTCGGACCGACGGATCGAACGGGTCACACCAGGGCGTGTTGGTTCCCGAGCAGTTCGCAGCTTCCACCGACTTCGAGGAAGCAGGGCTGACCAAGGCCGGAGAAAACCTGTTCGTAGAGGACACGCCGCAGGCTACCAATGAGTCGGTAGTGATCAACGAGGGCGGCAGCAGCGCGCAGCGCCAGTCGCGTGCCGCAGCGCAGGACACCCTCACGGTGCACCTCTTCGGCGCACCGCAGTAACGCAAGGTCAAGGAGTCACGATGTCCAACATGAAGCCCGAAGAGCCGCGCCGACAGCGATCAGCTGACTACCTCCCGGGTGTGAGTGGTAATCCCGTGGCTCCGTTCCAACGCGACTATCAACCAGGCGAACAACCGATCAAACACGGCTGGATTTATCTCGTGCCTATCGGAGCGATCGTCGTTGGCGGTGTCGTCGCGTATTTCATTTGGGGGCAGTAACACTGCCTACTACGCCCAGCTACCAGCTGGCCGTTGGTAAGAACAGGGGAAAAGCAGTGAAGAAGAACCGTATTGGCATGGCACTGGGGGCAGCAGCGACGGCGAGCGTGCTCGCTATCGGGCTTGCGTCGCCCGCCCAGGCGGCATCGAACACCTGGCTCGACAAGCAGACCCGCGGCTACACGACCTACACCGAACCAGGGCAGTCCCGCTCCTTCTCACGGACGGGGGCCGAACTGCAGGTGTTCTTGAAGCCGAGCTCCAACTCCTTCGCGAAGCTCACCTGGGGGTCGGTGGTTGCGCAGGGTAGCCAGACGCTGCAGCAGCTCAACGGTCCTCGCAACAACGCAGTGACCACCGGCTACTGGAAGCTCAAGTCTGCAAAGCCGGACGACCCAGGAACCATCCGAATGACCGTGAAAGTCACGGGCGTCCCGACCGGTGGAATGCGAGCCGCCTCGCCCTCTGCGCCGGAGAATGTTGAGCTTCCTGACGCCGTCGATCAGGTCAGTCTGCAGGAACACGGGGTTGACGTCTCGACGGCTCGTGAGGTGGGCGCCGAGGCAAGCACCGTCTTCTGGGCAGCTGACGTAGAAGGCGGTGGTACTGCACTCATCGCTGTGGACGGGGATTACAGCTCCGTGACCTACGCAACGGCCGAGTCATTTGCGACAGGCGGCATCGCCACCCGTCTGGATACCGCTTCGGGTAGCGCTGAAGGAGTGCTGCTGCCCGAGCAGTTCGAGGGAACAACGGCCCTGGAAGAGGCGGGGCTGAACGACCACGGCGGCGCGTTCTGGACCGGCGGTGCAGGCCTTCATGAGGGCTCCGTTGCCGTAGAAGCTGCTGCACCTTCCGATGTAGCGCGTTCCTCGTCGGGCTTAACCGGAACTGCCGCTTCGATCACGGTTCCTCTCTACGGTCGCGGCTAGCAAGTAACCGCCAAGCTGTTCACGAAGTGCCCCGGGCCGTCCTGCCTTGGGGCACTTCCGTGTCCTCCGATGCGCGGCCGTACTCGCGAGATGCAGCCGACCTCTCACGCGAGTAGCTCGCCGCTTCCGTAGCTCAAGCATGACGGGGCCCCGACGACCCAGAGCCGTCAGATGGCGAGAAGATCCTCGGCACGTCCGAGCAAAACCCAGGGGATCCGACGCGCTGGAGAGCACGCCCCGAAGGAACGCGGTCCCGCGTGTCGTTATCAATGAGCAGTTGACCACGCAATGTCGCGGAGGGTCACGCACCACTGGACAGCACCGGCGGGCTGGTTCGCGCGAATCCGAACGGACGACACCCCCCCCACACACCGCCAGTGACATGCGGGACCGAAGAACTCGCCGTCGCGGCAGGAGCACAAGAGCGACCGAAGACGGCAGCCGAGCGCGAACTGCAAAACCGGTGCACGCTGCCGGCATCTGACACCAGCGTCAGGCTTGACGTCTCCGGTCTGAAAGAACGCGCGAGCGGTCAGGCCCGTGGGAACGGCAACGTCACCCCTCCTCGGTCAAGGCAGGAACGTTGCAGCTGGGCCGACCGCAGGGCCGGCCCGAGCTCCTGAAGGGGCGGCGTCGTTCCCGCCATCGATGCGCCGCCGCATGGCTCACTGCGTGTCACACGGCATCAGCTACGACGAAAGCCCCCAGGCGAACCTAGGGGCTTTCGAGGGGCTTCACGAGAACCGTGAATCTTTTCAACGAGATCCGTGAATCGCCCGCTGGCGGGTCATTTGCAAGTCTCGCGGATCGGCTCAATGACGCGGATCAGAGGCGGCCCCAGTGGCCGTTGAAGCTGAGTTTCCCCTGGGTCGGGTTCAGGTTTCCCCTTTTTGCAGAAATCCCAGATCAGGAGCCATACCTCGACGGCAGCTGCTCGCCGCTTAGAGCGGTCGTCGATCTGCGAGGCATCGCGGGAGCGGCGTCAAACGGCGGCGCTGGCACAATGCCGATCCACTCAGGCGTCGACGGTCGCTCGGCTTTCCAATTTGCCTTGATGAGGGTCGCGAGAACCGCCTGGTCGCCTTCGACGGGTGCCGGCGCGTACTGCCCGAGCAGCCATCTGAGCGCTCCTGCTGCGGCCGCCTACCGACGCCGAGGAGCGCAGCAGCACTCGGGTCGACGCTCTCAGCGGCGATCGCTCCTGTGGCCGCTCCGACCGCGCCGTCGATGACGACGTCGGTACCAACTTTCCGGAACGAGCTCCCAAGCGTCAGGCAGCACCGTGAAGCAGCTGATCCAAAGAATCGGAAAGGTCCTCTGCTCGGCGTGGCATCTCAGTGTTCAACCACTCGTGCACATGGCGGCGGGTGAGGGTGTCGCGTGCTGCGGCATCGGTAAGGACGATGTCGCAGTACGGGACGGCAGCAGCGAGCGTGTGAATGTCGTAGATGTCATGCTCGGTCCACGTCTTCTGCGGGTTGTGGTGGTATTCGGCAAGCATCGAGACCATGGTGGCGTTGCTTGGCATGCTCATTACGAGGTTCCGTGCCGTCACCGGCGTTGCGACGTCTTCGACGGTGAGTCGGCGGAGTGCGCGTTCGTTCTCGAGCATGTCAAGCAGCTCGAGTGTGAGGTGCCTGGCGATGACGAGGTCTCGGATACTGCGGCTCTTCCGGTAGGGGTCGATGAGTTTCGACCATCCGGTTTCGAAGGCGGCGTTGTCGCGTACCGCCTGCTCAGGGCCTTCGGGGGCGTACCCGTCCGCGCGCAAGCGCGGCACGTCCGCGTCGGAAGGACCCGCGAGCAGCATCCATTCGGCTTGCGCGTTAGCGTCCGCGAGTCGGGCGGCGAAGCCTGGCGTGTTCGCAAGGTGCTCTGCCGTCCTGTCCACGCCGTCGCTGTCGATGATGCGGAGCCCACCGACCATGCCCAAAGCGTGAAGAGCGCTCGTGCCGATGAGGTCGAACTGTTGGTACTGCGTACCGGTGGTACCCGTTACGACGTCAAGCGCGGTCGAGAGCTCAGTCAGGAAGATGTCGGTCAGACCTGGCAGGTAGCGCGGACCGCTGAGTTCGGCGATGAGGTTGGTCAGGGACTGACGCTGTTTCGGGTCCTTGATCTTGATGATTTCACGGTACAAGCCGGAGGTGAGAACGATCGTGACCGCGTCGGCTGCGACCGCCTGCCGCAGTGTGGCGAGGAGGCGTTCGTAGACGAGCGTGCCTCTCCCCGCGTCGGCGCGTGCAAGCTCAATCCAGTGGTTGAGGTCGAGGAAGAGCACTGGAGGCGGCGACTCGGGACGCTTAAGAGCCGCCGGCCAAACCGGTTGCGGAAGCCAGTGTTCCTCATCGGCTGGGTCACGCCACCCTCTCGTCATGGGTTCATCCTCGCAGAGCGCCCCCAGGGCGCACACGGTTGAGCCAGACTCTGCCCGTCGGACTCTGCCGCGCCCCGTCAGGCGCGCATGGGCAGCTCAGTGGGGGTAACCAGAGATGAACGTGCGCCATGAGCCTGACGTGCGCGCCCTCGCTGTCGCCCGCCGGTGAGACGATCTGATTGTGGACGAACCCTCTGCTCCTCCTGCTGGCGCTCCCGGCGATGCATCTGAGCCGGCGGTCAGCGGCGACAGCACAACGTCCGACTTTATCGAGGCCTTCCAGTGGCGCGCTGACGACAACATGGTTGCGCTCCGGTTCCGAAGCGGGCTCGTGCGAGGTGTCCGCGGAGACGCCTCGTTCGCTAAGCACGCGAAGGACTTCGCCGTCGTGGAAGTTCACCCCTGGCGACGGGAGGTGTTCTTCAAGACCGCTCGAGGGGATGGCTTCTCGTCGAGGTTCGGATCGCGCTTCAACTCATCACCGCTGCATGACCGTCCCGTGGTCTACCTGGACCAGAACCAGTGGAGCACGCTGAGCAAGTCAGTCAACGCCCCCTGGCGAGTGCGGTCGGACGACGAGCTTCAAGCGGCATGGCGCCTCATCAGGATGGCTTCGTTGGGGAAGGTGATTCTGCCGCTGTCCGCCGCTCACCTCGGCGAAACGGGTAGCTTCGGGAACGACGAGGGACGCTACGAGCTGGCAGTAACGATCATGTCCTGCAGCGGCGGATGGCAGATGCGCGACCCCCTCCAGGTTCGAGCCGCAGAGTTTCGCCAGGTCCTCGCCCGCTCCGCAGGCAGGCCGGCGGCACCAGTGCCGGACGTCTTCACGTTGGAGCCGTACGCCGCCCTAGACCCTGCAACCCGAGAAGGGTCCTCTCCCCGCGAGGCGCCCGCTGAGCTTCCCGCCGAGTGGACTTACGCCTATACGGCGTCGTTGTCGAACGTGATCTACGCCTCGATGATGCTCGACCAGCAGGCGACGCCGCGCGGCGACATGGCGGGCTGGGTGCAGCGAGTGCAGGAGTTTTCCACATGGCTCTCCGGCGAGACCGATCGAACGAAGCAGCAACGACGGCGCGCCGCCGAGGTTTTTATGTTTTCGGATGCCACCCGAGAGATCGCGCAGGCTGCCTTCGATGCGGGGCTCACCCCAAGCGAGATGTCCACGTGGACACAGTCAACGTGGCACCGCCCGGAGCTTGGGGCACCCGCGATATCGCTGTTCCGCGCAACAATGATCGACAAGCTCCTCGGTTCCGGTCAATGGGAAGGAAACGACCTCACTGACCTTTTCTACCCGTGCACAGCGGCCGGCTACGCCGACCACGTTGTCGGTGAGCGACGAACGATCGGTCTTCTCCAGCAGTCGGTTCGGCGTCAGCGGGCTCGAGTGAAGCTGCACCGCACGCTAGCGTCAGTGGTGAAGGCGCTGGAGAAGTAAACACTTTCGGCCCTCGACACCAAGGCCTCAGACGACCCGGTACGACGACGTTCTGCACGATCGTCGGTTCAGCATCGCCAAGCAGTGATCGTCCGGAACCGTCGGGGTGCCGCGAATGCTCCCGACCCTCCGGCAGGGGCTCACGCAAGCGGACGATCCTGGCCGGCGCTTACGGCACTTCTGCCTCACAGAAGCTCATACATCTAGTGCCTCGCGTGGCGATATGGTCTACGAGTGATATGCGGCTGGGTCCCTGGCTGGATGACGTACGACTGGTGGAAGGACATCGGCACGGGGCTGATGGCAGTCGTCGCCGCGCTGACCGTCGGCTTCACCACCATCCGTGTGGCTTACGGCTCGCGGGAACTCGCGAGAGAGGTCAGCGATCGCGAAAAGAAGAGAAGCGAAGCTGCGGACCGCGAGCGCTACCGGGATCAGCTCCTGCGAGTGATAGAACCTGCCGTGACTTCCCTGGTCACCTATGGCAACGCGTTGAGCGCCAGCGATGAACCTAACAGCGTTGCGATCAGACAGCTGCGAGCAGATGCGACAGCTCGCCTCACCCTCGTTGACGCGATCGCCGATGAACGCGACCGCTACATCACGTCCGCGATCTTGCGCGATTTTCTCGAAGCCACAGAGCACGATCGCCACCCGGACGTCCGAATCCAAGTCGTGAGCCGATTCGCGGGATCGCTCTCGGGGCTGATCGCCCAGCGGGACTCCTTCGAGGACCGACTTGCCGATGTGAAAAACACACTCAGTCAGGAACAGGCAGAGAATCAGAGACGGGTAACCGCTCGAGAAACTGCGGGACGCCTACTAGGGCGCTGACTCAGCAGCGTCGTGGTGCTATGAATCCAGTCCAGCTTATATGCTTCGCAGGTACGCTGAGGTCTCTGCGTTTGCAAACTGGCGCAAATAGTGCTGCAGCGCCGCGAGTATTTTCATAGGCGGCTGCGAGTGCACCTGCGGCAGAGAGCGCGCGTCCCTCCGCAGCCACGCTTTGGAGTGCGTCGCGTGAGCACATGCAAGGGGCTTGTAGCCTTTTAGCTTACGTAGTCGGCGCTGCCGTCCCATTGCCCTTCGACGGCTCCGGTCGCGAGGCCGCCCCACGAGCCGTTGAGGATGTAGAACGCCGCTCCTCGGAGCCGCCATGTGACACCGACGAGGTCCTCGACTAGTTGGACCATGCCGTCGAATGTGGTCGCTGTGATGTTTTGCTCGCCGTCGGGTTGACGCTCGAGCCCTGCTAGTTCCCATCCGCCGCTGAGTAGGTCGGCGCGGAGCATGTCGTGGACGAACCGGTTCCTCGTCGCGTACAGCTTGTTTGCGGCGGTGAGCGTCGCATTCACTGCTCGCCGGCCGGCGTCGTCGATGCCATCATGCTGGGCGAGGAGCGCTTTGCACTCCTTGACGATGGTCGTGATGTACCGCGGCGCGTCGAGAAACGCATCGATCTCATGACGTCCGCGCAGAGCAGCGTGAACGAATCGGAGAGCCGCGTCGAGGCTCGTCGTCTCAGCGGTGATCCGGCCGAGCAGGAACACCCGCTGGTCAGAGGATGGCAGTGTCCGCAGCGAATCGAGTTCCACGTGGCCACACTGCCACGCGGCGGATGGCGGAGGGGAACTAAATCTCTCAGTCGGTAAGACCGCACTGGCTGATGCCTCCGACGGCGACAAGAGCCGAGTTGACACATGCAGTGCTCTTGCGTGGATTCCCGCGCGGGCCTTGTCGGGGGCCTGACGTACTCTCACGTCTGCTACGAGCGACGGCCGCTCGGGCTTCGAAGGAGAAGATTATGGCGGACTCGGTGATCAAGAACGTCGAGAAGGACCGTAACGGGGACCTCACCTACGTGGGCGTTTCCGGCACCTGGAAGTGGACGGTCGCCCAGGTTGTGTCGTCGATCGAGTCGGGAACGAACAGGTTCTACGTGATGTGCCCACAGCGAGCGGACGCCGTCGTCCGAAGCACCGCTGGCGGCCGCAGGTTCCTGAAGACGACGGCGGACACCACGACGAGGAACAACCTCGATAGCCTTCCGCCGTTCTGATCACGATTAGATGCCGCCACGACGTCGTGGCGGCATCTCAGGTCTATACCGCGGTCATTCCCACCGTCGGTGCGATCAAGCGCAGCCGATAGTAGAGGTTGTGGCACCACCGATAGTGCCCTGATTGAGGAGTCTCGACATGACCAACCGCCTTGCCCGCACCACCTACTGGCGCCACCACCGCGTCTGGCGTTTGCGCCTCGACCCCGACGCGACGGGCGCCGGCGACAAGGTTGGCGACCTCATCGGGTTCAGCGGCAACATTCACGACCCAGACGACGAACTGAAGGTCACGATGCTGCTGTCCGCATGGGGCGTCCGTCCTGCGCCCGGCGGCTGGCGGGACGAGGACGGGACTCGGGTTGTACCGGTGGTGAAGCTCAAGTAGGTGCAGCTCCACGCGAATTCGGGAGTTGCTCGGTGGTTGGCTGGCTCACGCTGACGCACTTGGCGCAACGCTGCCGACGCACCGTAAACCGGGAGCTGGATCAGAGCGCCTTCGAAGGTTCGCCGCGTCGGACGGTCCCGATACGGTCAAGATATGAACACGGAGGTGCTGCAGACGCTGCGTAATCAACTCGGTCAGCCGGCACTGTCTTACCTCCTCGGTCGCGATCCAGCTGACGCCGATGACTTCATCACCGAAACTGAACTCACCGCTGCGCAGGAAGCCGTCCTCGAACTGCTCGAGATGACCCGCCAGGTGCGCATCGTCTCGGACAGCGATTCGACGCACGTCGCCTGGGCGCATTTGCTCACCGGGCCGTCCGGGATCGACGGTCAAGCGCTGGGCACGTCCCTCCGCGAGTTCGCTGGCGGATCCATCCCGCAGATTGACGCGCGCACTCCCCCGCTGGAGCGGACGCTGATGCGTATCGCGGTCGACGCGTACCCCGCTCTACTCATCCATGAATCGTTTGCTGCCTCACGTGGGGCGATGCCGCTCCTGTCCCTGCATAGTCATCCCCTCCACGACGTGTTCCAGACTGCAGCTGATTCCGACCAGCAGTTGCACCGCCTACTCACGATCGGCGCTGAGCCGGGCCACGGAGAGGACCTCCTCTACCGCAGTACCGGTGCCGGGATGACCTTTTCCCCGACCCTTCTCGTTGACCAGCTCATTAACGCGGCATGGGCGCGGGTTAACGCGGCATGGGCGCGGGCACACCTCGACACCCTCACCCCGACCGTGACGCAGCTCACCACCGAAGCCACCCGCACGCTTGGCCGCACCCGCCGTGCACTACGCGGTGTCACCAACGTGCCTGCTCGCGTTGGATTCACTGGCGTTCTCCTGCCAGAAGGTTCCCGCACCACGATGTTCGGATCTGCACGGTTGCGCCCCGCGGACGGACGCGATCGTCTTTTCGCGCGCATGACCGGGCTCGCTGGCGGAACCAGTACCCATGACGACCACGGAGTATCCACATCCCTCACGTACGCTGGCGATCTCGTCCTCGAGTTCGACGCGCCATTCGCCTTCACGATTCGGCAGCAAGCCGCGGACGAGCCTTGGCCCACAGCCTCCTTGCAGACAGCACGTGCGTTCGACACAGTGACGGAGAACCTTCGCCTCGGACTTCTCCTCAGCAGCGCCCAGTCCACGCCATCGGTATATTCAACCTGGCGGACCGTCTTCGAACCGCTGAGCTTCGGGCCTTCAGTCGGCTGGGACGACCCCGCACGCGTCGCCGGGCTGCACCCAAGACGCCTCACCGACTCCGAGGTCGTGTCGTGGCAAGAATGGGTCGACCGAGTGAGTGCACATCGTCAGCACGTCGGCATCGCCGTCCGCAGACTACTGCTCGCCATCAACGAGCGAACCCGACCCGAAGATGTGCTCCTCGACGCGGTCATCGTCTGGGAGAACCTCTTCGGCGTTGACGAGCGGAACGAAACGACGGAAGCGGTCACTGACGCGCTCGCCTGTCTGCTCCACTCGAACAAACTCGACCGTGACGACGCGAGAAGGCGCTACCGGACCATCTACAGCCGTCGAAACGACATCGTCCACGGAGCCCGCACCTTCGACGACCAAACCCTCAGGAGTATCGCGATCGATGCCGTTAGCGTCGCCGTTGCAGCGCTCCGGCATCTCTTCGAACATCGGCCTGACATCCTCGCACTCACCAACTCGACACGTCGAAACGCCGTTGCACGGAAGCAGGTCGGAACCTGACCGACGCGACGCTGTCTTCCCATTCGAAGTAATCGCCGATTCGCGAGCGCTGCTCTGTTCGCATATGGCTGGTCCTCGAGGGGCTCGCAGACGCAGGCGAAGCATGCTCCCGGGTCCGGCCGGTCGCCTCGAAGAGATCGGCAACAGCGCCGATGAGGTGCTGGACTTTCGCCTCGCCCCCAACCCGCCTGGAGAGACGCGACGTGCGGCGCGGACTCTAGGCTCGCTGTGATGTACTGCTCGCCATCGGATTGACGCTCGAGCCCCACACGTTCCAACCGGTCGCTGACGAGGCCGGCTCGAAGCATGTCGTGCATGAACCAGTTCCGGGACCTGCACAGCTTGTTCCGGCGGCCAACGTCGCGCGTATCGCCCGCCAACCTGCGTTGGCGATACCGTCGTGCTGGGCGAGGAAGGTTACGGGCAGCTTGACGGAGCCGTTCAACCCGACCTTCGTCACAGTCCAGCCAGCGCTTGGGCAACACCGCTCCCCGACGGGGGGATCCTCCCGCGTCGACGAGACACTGCGATGAAGCAGAGGACATAGGCCCGTTGCGCCTCGAGGACGTCGCGCGTATCGAGCTGCCCGGTATGGACGGCCGCGTTTCGGGCGAAGTACACCCGCTCAACCGCAGCGGCAAGGGCAGCGCGATCGTGCTGTCTCAGCAGCAGCCTCTTCACTCGCTGGCTGAGCAGTCCGGCGGTGCCCCGTGCATAACGGTCGGTCAATAGCATCTCGAAGGCCGTGGCAAGTCCGACCACGGATTCCCACGACCCCTCGTCGCGCACTGACCGGCGGAAATACGACAAGGACTCCAGCCATTTCGCATACACCCGGCCTGCCGGATAGTGACGCCGGTCGTCAGAGAACCGGTTGGCGAGGTAACCGTCGAATACATCGTTCACTGCTCTGAACGCGTTGCGGGCCAGCGTGGACGTGCCGTCGATAGAGGACGGGCTGAATTCGATGTTGAGGTCGGTGAGTTCCAGGACTTCCCGGCGGCTGTGCACGGGTACGGGTTGTACTTCCATGTCTGTGGATCGTCGGCTGCGGCGACTCAACATGAGGTAGTGGTTCGTGTCGAGTGTCTGCCAATTGTTGAGGCTCCTCGAACTGAAGATGCTCCCGACCTGCCCGCCGGCTGCTGGATCGAACCTGCTGATCATGACGAGTGCGCCAGCGACAGTCTTCAGCTGCCCGAGCTGCAGAAACTCCTGCTCGTAGAAGAATCCGGAGGCTGATGCGATCGACACCATGAGCAACGGGTTCCGCTCAAGCCATCTCGCGCCCCGCGAGCGCAGGACGTGTTCGAGATCTGAGAGGTTTGCGGTCGCGTGAACACCGAGCCGTCGGGTGGTCGAGTTGACGAATTGCAGAGTGCGTTGGAGGTTGTTCGTCTGAGGGGTAAAGGCGTACCCTCTGCGCGCGTCGACGAAGCTGACAAATTCCCCAGTCAGGGGGCCGAGTCCGGCTCCACGGATCCCGAAGCCTCGCAGCGGGAATAGGAGGGTTACCCGGGCGGTGGCTTCATTCGCCTTCAGCCGCCGGAACACCGCGAGTAACGGATCGGGCTCACTCAGGGACTCGAACAGGATGTCGCCGAGGAGATCTGTGCTGACGAAAAGCCTGCGTCGCCACAGCACCGAGCGCATTGCCGCGACCAGCGTGTCGATGTGATGGAGGAAGGCTTTCACACGCTTGATATCCGCTGCTGCCGCATGCACGGAGTCGCCGCCTGCCGAGAGGTAGTGCTCCCAGAGGTCGAAGAGGCCGTCTGCGTTAGTACCGTTCGGTAGCCGAGGAGTACCTGCACGGGCGAGGTACGCTGCGGAGTTAGTCACGCGCTTGCTATGCAGCAGAGCTCGTAGGTCCACCGGGTCTGGGAATCGCGCCAAAGCTGACCTTTCAGTGTCCTCGTAAATCGTTTCCAGACCGACGTCGGGCAATCAGATCCGGCCATTGGTCTCGACCGGTGGGCAGATGGGCAGATGGGCAGATGGGCAGATGGGCAGATGGGCAGATGGGCAGATGGGCAGATGGGCGACCGTGCCAGAAATTCTGGCTTCGATGTTCGTACCGTCGCAACCTACCTCGTTGCTTCATCGCGCTGATCGGAGCCGACGCTGGGGTGAGGCTTTGGGCCCTGCGGATCAGGTTCGGACAGCCGACTCTGATCACCAGGCAGAACGCTCTCGTCTCCCCGTCGGGTACCCCGCGGCGTCCTTCCGCGCACGACGGTTATCCGCACTTGCACACCGATGTGGTAGCGATCGGGAAAGTAGAGCCGACCGAGCTCGTCCGCCATCTTGAAGGAGGCGACGCTGTCTCCTTCCGCGTACTGCGCGAGGCAGGGCATGCGGACGCTGACGACCTCGCCAGGTTCGGTGTCGTTGATGAGGGTCATCGGCGGTGTGGTGATGAGCCCGCCTCCGGAACTGTCGCCGAGACGGCGAAGGTACCGGTTCCGCCACGGTATCGAGCCGGAGTTCCAGATCGTCCATGTTTTGGTGAACGGCTCGCCTGGAGCCATCAGCTGGCCGTCGTGAATGGTCTCTGCGATGAACGTTGACGCGTCGGACAGTGGGTCGGCGTCGGGGGCCGCGGTCAGAACCGGGAACGACCGGTAGTACCGGTTAATCCGTTTCTCTGCAACAACGCCGTTGTAACGGCTCGCGATGAGGCCCTGGGCGTGGAGGGTCTGGTCGATACGGTGGATGACGACCTCTGACGGCAGCTCCCTCCCATCTTCGAGTGCCCTGACGACGCGGCGGTCCCTACCAACTGCGTCGGCGACGGCTTCGACGCTCAGCCCGAGCGCTTCACGTCGCTGTCGGACCTCCCACCCGAGCTGCTGCTGCTGGGTGTCATGGCGGCCGGGTTCGGGTCGGGGTCGCGGCATGTCGCTCATTCTGTCGTTGGGGGGAGATATCCCTCAACGGGTTCGTCTCTGCAAGCTGTCATCGCCCCTCATCGGGAGGGTCAACGTGAGGAGTCGAACATGATGAAGACAGCTCTATCCCGCCTCGTGACGGTCCTCGTCGCAGCCGGAGTCGTCGCCGGTGCGTCCGTTGTTGCAGCCGCCCCGGCGTCTGCTGCGACCCGCGTCGGTGGCATGGACCTCGGTCGTGTCTGCGCAGTACAGAACAACGACTCGTGGTGGGTGCCAACGCTTGTTGCGCAGAACGCATACGGATGGCGTTGCTACAACGACAAGGTCCACCAGTTCCGGTCAATCGACCTCAATGGCGGTTGCCGGATCCTCTACGGCGGCGCAGCGTCAGCGAGCACAAGCAACAGCGCTTCGCCGTACGCGTGGTCCTGCTACCGCTAACAGTCGAGTACCTCGACGCAACCCGGTGGTCGGCTCCTCGTCATCCGGCGATGAGCCGACCACCGGTGAAGCTGCGCGAACCGTCGAAGCAGAAGCGCTTCACCCGCCGGTGCGCTGAGGACTGCCACGAGGGTCGTTCGGCGGCTCCGAGTGGATGCGTCCAAAAACTCCTTCGCGTCTGTGCGCGCCGCAGCCGAGCCGGTGGCATCCGCTAGGCGCTCGAATCCGAGTCGGGGTCCGGCACTCGTCCACCGAGGATGAACGGACTAGCCGCGGTCACGTCCAGGCGCCACCGTCCAGGCGTGGATGGCACCGTGCCAGTGACGGCCTCGAGGCATCCGGTCGTAAATATCCGAGGTCAGCGGCGTGCCGACCGGTGCCGGAAGTACGTCGCGATGCCGAGAAGCCCGCCGATGCCGGAGATGGTGGTGGTAATGCGACCCGCCGCGGAATCCCACCACGCCCAGATGGCCTGCATGTCGATCGCGTCATCCGTTGCTGCTGCGAGGACGATCCCCAGCGCCGTGAAGGACATGCACACGACGATGAGCCAGGCAAGTCCCTGCGAATCGTTGTCTCGACGTTCGATCCCATCCACTGCGACGTCTGGAGTTGACTGCTTCGATGCGCTCGGGTGAAACGCGCGCGCTATCTGCTCGTTCCAGTCCCGCACCCAGTTCGACCAGCGTCGTTCACGGGTGTGGTCCGCGGCGACGAGTCGGGCGCGCGTGATGACCGCCGGCTGCAACGCATTCATCCACCGGAGGCGTTCCTCGGAGGTGATGGTGCTGCGCCCTGCGGGGATTCTACGTGCGAGCGTGGAAAGGATCAGCCCAGATCTGCGGGCGATCAGATCCTGGTCGACGTCGCGCTCCGCCTCTTCGGCGAGCCGGTCGCAGAGCAGGACGACTTGCCACTGTGTGCGGGCACGCCACATCCATACTCGCCGTCTGATGAGCGCAGTGGCGAGAAGTGGCACGGCCGAGAAGAAGCTCGATGCCAGTGCCAGGGCGCCGGTCCCGCCAACGTTCGGGTTCACGATCGAGGACCAGGCGAGGAATGCAGCGAGGGCCAGGCAGCCACCACCGCATGTCAGCGCGAGCCACAGGGGGCCAACGAATCGTGCCCTGTTCGCCGCTTCCACGGCTCTCGCTGGCGCAAGGTGCTGGGAGCGGAACCGCGACCATCGGGTCCGCGCGGCCATCTCGTCATCGTCTTCGTCACGCAGCCATCGACGCTCAGCGCGGCTCAGCGTGAGCGCCCCACCCCGGGTCCCCTGGCTCAGAAACAACACATACAGCCAGGCGAACCAGGCGAGCAGCGCCGTAGGAGTGATCCAGGTCAGCGCCGCGAACACCGTGTACCAGGCGCTATTCAACTCGTCCGTCACCCTTCGAGCATGACGTAACCCAGCGACAACGCCAGCCGGACCGTCGGAGGACTGTCACACGCGAACTGAGCAACTCATCTGGCTGCAGTCACCGACGAGGTGCCGCACTGCGTCAGTTTGACAGCTCCCACACCTGCGCTCTCGTGAACCGCCTGACTTCACTCAGGGCATCCGTCGGGTCAACCTTCTTCGCCCACCGACGCTTCATCGCCTTTGAAGCATTCTCCAGTCCGTACGTGAATACCGCATGACCCGGGTCGAAAAGATTGAACAGCTCGATATTGTGGCCATTCATTGATCCGTGATGCGGGACCGTTGCTACGCAGGTGTGAATGGCTGCCGGTAGCCATTGGCGCCATTCCGCCTCGAACGCGTTCCACACGTCAGAGACATCGAGCGGCAGATCTCCTGTATGCACCCACCCGCTCGTGCATGCGTGGGCAAAGTGACCCGGTTTCGGCGGAATGGAACTATGCGCCAGAGGAACGCTCGTAGATCCGCTATACAGACCGACTGATGACCAGTTGGTGATGCTTGTCCGCCCGCGTGGGATGCCATGTGCCTTGGCAACGTCCTCCATGATGCCCCGCGCCGCGCGCCTGTGCGCATGACTTCGGACGATAGTCTCGCGGTCTGCTTCGAGTTCCACGTTGAGGCGAAGTTTGGACTTGATCCGTTTTGCAACTTCTTGCAATGCCTTGTGGGGAACAGTGAGTTGCGTCACAAGCAGCCGCCACGGCAGCCCGTTCGGCGTGAGGTCGGTTCCCGATGGGATTGTGCGTATCGCTGCGCCAACGACGGTGCCGTTCGCGTCGACCTGCGAAGCGTCGTCGACAGACAAGTTCGTGTTAGCTGCATTGGCAGAATCCTGCACCAAGAGGACCTCGTCGATTCCGAGGCCTGCCGCGAACCCAGCAATGCTGGCGTTAGATCGCAGCAGGTTCATGCTCGCGGCGCTTGCAGATCGGTGAGATTGCCGGAGCATCCCAAACAGCCTCGACACGGGCCCGAGCCAGGGCACGACGAGTGTCTCGACCGATATGGTCGACCGCTCCATCTCCTTCGCAAGGAACCGCAATCGGTTCACGTGATCTTCGTCAAGATGTGAGATGAAGACGAAATCGATGCGTGTGATTCCTCTGTTGACCAGGTCTTTCGCGAAGTCACGAATCGCTGCTTCCAGCTTCCGCACACTCGGTGCCGCACCGACGTCATATACGTAGGTCAACGCCGGCACCCCGGACTGCGCGACGGTGGTGGTGTGGAAGCCGCCGTGCCCGATCCGATACTGCACCCGATCTGCGCTCACAGGCGCCCCGCCCCCTGCTACTGACATCTGCTCAACATAGCGTATGTACTAGACCCCGAAGGAGCCCGAGCCTCCCACTGCATGTAGGCTCGCGTGAGCTCTGTGCGGGGTGCCGCTAGTCCATCTGCGCATCTCTCGTGGTCGCACCGTTATCGAGCCGCAGCAGCCCTCCGGCGCGGTCTTTCCGCCAGCGCAGGCCCGCGGCGTCGGTAAACTCGACCTCGACCGGGACACCGGCGATCCCGGGAAGAAGGCCGAGGGGGCGTTGCTTCCGGATACGCCCGAAGGGCTCGATCTGGAGTGCGTCGACGTGACGCGAGTCGAGTTGTGCGGTGCCGTTCGGGGCCATCCAGAAGACAGTGACGTCGAAGATCGGTTTCGGGCTGATGTTGAGTACCTCAGCCGCGGTCACGAGACCGTCTCGTCCGACGTCGTGTTCTGCAGGATCCCAAGCGGGACGCTCGCCGATCAGTGATGCTGCAGACGCTGGTCCGGCTTCGGGTTCGTCCACTACTTCATAGGGGACGCGGATCTCCGACGCGCTCGCACGCTCAGCCTGGTTGCGCTCGTCCGCGACGCGACGCGACGCGTCGCTGCTCGCGCTGTTCCGCTTCGATTCGGCGGGGGCGGGCCTCCGCTTCGGCCGCAGCACGTCGAGCCCTAGCGGTCGCTCGTTCTGCCCGCCACAAACCCCATGCCGCGACTGCGGTTGCGCCAACTGTCCCAACCGCCGAAAGCCACCCCGGTACGACTTGCCCCCACATATCCACCACGCGGGAATCGTAGCGCCGGCCCGTTCACCTACCCCTCCCCGGCGACCACAACCGCCGTCGCGACGAGGACGCCGACCGTGTCCGCAACCAACCGTCGAACATCACCGACCGGCAGAAGGACTATAAGGTCTGCTGCCAGAAGTCCGTCTCAGTGAAGCCGACCACGCACGTGCAGCAACGGCCGAAGCTCCGCTACGGCAGCAAGGAGTGGTACGACACGTACCGCGTCGACCGGAACAGCAGCGAGTCCCACAACAAGCTGCTGCAGAAGGACCACAACCTCGAAAACACGATGAGCCGTCCCATGCACGGCCTCGCCGCGCAGCAGTTCGCACTCGCCCTCTTCGCCGTCGCGTCCAACATGCGGCGCATCATCAAGCACGAACACGACGTCCGCGAGGACGAACGCCGCACCGCCGCCGGCCGCGCACCCCAGACCCGGAAGCAAGCTGACGAGTACCTCAAGCGTGCCCGCGACCGCAACGGTGAAACCCGCTACATGCGGACCCGTGCATAGCGGGCAATGCCGATGTACAGGACACCTGAGCGAAGCGGCGGTCTCCTCGCTTGGCCCGAAACCCACGCGTAGAGTCCGTGCTCGTTGTCGGCAGGGTCTTCGGTCACGGACCAGTGCACTCCGACGAGAGCGAGCCCGCGGGCCAGCGTCGTCGGTGTCATCAGATGGATTGTTGTCGCAGCGAGCAGGCTCCGCGGACGCGTCCCAGTCGCCGCTGTTGTTTCGTCGATGTCAGTCATGTTCTACCCCCATCAGTTGTTGCGAAGCGAGAGGAGCTGACGGTCGGACCTTTTGAAGCTGGAGCTCTTCAGAGCCCGCGGGCTGCAGCGGCTGCGCCCGGCGCCCGACGCTCTATCAAGGCGCAACGACGGGGCGAAGCCCTACAATCTTCGCCGCCGTCACTGCTGTATCGAAGCCTTCATCCCATCGAAGTTCGGTGATTTCTCCACTAGCGGCGGTTGGACGAAGTACATCGAGAACGTCCCCCTCGAAAACGGAGTGCGGTTCTGCGAGTCCACGGGCGTGCTTTGCGAAGCGTTCGTAGTCAGCGTCGGAGCGGAAGAACACCGCGTACCGTCGACCGTCGAGCGCAGCATATGAGGCGTTCCAGACGGTTGCCAGTTCGTCGAGTACGTCCTTGACAGACGCTGGGGTCGACTGATCATCGAAGAGCCGGCCGCCGATGCGCCGTCGCTCGGTGTCGGTGAAGTCCGTGGAAGCCCAGTCGATTGTGACATTCAGATCGAACTGTATGTGCCGCAGTTCATCTTCGCTGAGGCTGCCGCCGTCAAGGTTGAGGTAGCTGCGAAGCTTCTGCGTGAGCCAAAAAATCGGGGCCCCGACGATGCCCTCTGCCAACGCTCCACGGTTCCCCTCCTCCGCGTTTGGGACGAGACTCTGAATGCGCTGCAGCAGTTCCTTAGAGTGGTAATCCTTGCAGAATTTGAAGTAGTGAGCGCTCCGGCGCGGCAGCCACGACCATCTCGACCCGTGGGGCATGGGAAAGGTTCGGAGAATTTTCCCCAACGCGCTGATCTGCTCTGGCGTGGCAGTCGCGTATCCAGCCGCTCTGACCTCAGCGTCAAGCTCGGTAGCCGTCTCGTAATCGAACTTAGTTTTGCACAGGTTCAAGATTTCGAACTGCAAGCACGTGTTGAACAATTCCTCACTCACCGAGTACGCGACTTCGCAGTGGTAGTTGCAGTTGTATCGGCTGAGCTGTCTCTCTGACGTGCGTTCGAACACGTATTGAGCTGCGACAATGTCTCGTGCCGCTTGCTCGAGTATCGCTTCCGCGTCGGCGGGCAACTCGGCCTCGTAGTCCCCGGCTTCCCGGAGGTTGGCGAGAACGTCATCCGTTCCGTTGTCCAGACGAATGAGCTCAAGCCAGTCCGTCGCGGCTCGGATCCCGATGCGGCGGTTGGGATCCTGATACGTCATCTGGTCGACAAGTTCATCGAGGTCCGTCAAGGACGGCTGAACGTCCGCAATGCGGTGATACTCGCCCCCTCGCGCATGCTGTTTGGTGAACGTCTCGTTGACGAGCAGCCCGAGCGCAAAGATGTCAGCAGAGGCGTCCACGTCGCGCGCGTCGCGTCCTTGCATCTGCTCGGGCGCGAGGTAATTCCGGTTCGCGAGCATGCTGTTCTGCTTTGTCAGCGTTGAGTCTTTGAAGTGAGCTATACCAAAGTCTGCGAGCACGAGGTGCTGCGCTTCCGGATCTACGAGAATATTTTGCGGCTTGATATCGCGGTGAACTACACCTTCGCCGTGAACGTATTCGACAGCTTGGAACAGCTGCACGAGGTACCCGATAAGGACTTCGGGGTCATGCTCGGTATCGATGACGTCACGAAGACTGGCCGGGAAGAGGTCCATCACGTAGTAGTAGAACCCATCGTCCTTTGTTGAGCCATGAATCTTGATAACGTTTGAATGCTCAGCGCGCTTGCCGAAGTTAATTTCGCGCTCAAAGCGCGCATCTCGATCACCTCCGCGCGCCCTAATCTGCTTCATTGCATAGAAACGCCCATCCACGGACGACCGCACCTCGTACACGTGCGAGTTGCCACCATTCTGCAAATGACGCGCATCGGTCCAGGTCACACCGTCGATGGACGGTACGCGGGTTGCCATGGCCTCACGCTATCGGGTTGCAAGGCATTTCGGTGTCCGCGGGGGCAAGGCGTGCTTTGTCGCCCCAATCAAGCTGAGGACGTGATCGACCGCTGCCAGCCTTCTAGAACCGGTCAAGCGCGGGGCCGAAGCTAGGTCTCCGTTAGCTACGGATACACACGCGCTCGAACGACGCTCAGCGGCGAAGCCCTAGGCGTACTTGCCCGAACCAGATACCTGCTTCGCGCCCGAGGAGCCCACCCTGACCAAGGCTGAGCACCGCATGCGTCCAGGTGTGGAGTACCTCGCCCACTGCAGATCGCCGTACGGCGTTGAAGACCGTTCCGTCATCTTCCCCGTTTGCGAACCGACCACGTGCCGCTACTAATTCGGGCGACGTGTTAACGACGGCGTTCTCAAAGTCGTTCCACATGTGCATGGGTGACGGGCGGTGCTGTGGTGCGCCTCGGATTTCGTCAAGGTAGTTGAAGCGGCGCCCCAGAGCGTACCCCTCAAGCATTTCGCGAAGTGCTTGCCAGTGCTCGTTCTGTTGCTGCTGCGCGACGGCGTGCTTCGCGATGCCGGGGAGCGGGACGCGATGCGCGTGCGCCCAGATGGCGTCGTCGATTGCGCTGGTGGCATGACCCTTGACCGCTGCTGGCTCAAGGTCAGCCATCGAAAGCGCAGCGAGTTTCAGGAGCTTCTCGACAGCGGCGGAGGCGGAGACGAGGAACGGCCAGAGCATCACCATGTCGGCAGTTGGCGCGCGGAGAGATCCATGGGCGCCGGTCAGCAGGGACGCGACCGCCTCCGTCTCGTACGACCAGGCGGCGACGCGAGCACGACGCGCTTCGGGTGACTCATCCATGAGCGTCATTGTGAGGTTCGTTGGTGGGTGCGTCCCCACGATCTCGGTAGGTTGCTGATCCATGAACCGGGAACCCGGCCGCAGCAACGTCCTCCCAGGGGACGTCGTCCGAGTCGACGGTCTCGCCGGTGGCGAGGCGAGCCCTGGCGAAAATGTGGCTGATATTCGCTTCTGCGCCCGCCCGTTGGATCCCGTCGGGAAGGGCGGCGATCGTTTCTTCGCTGAGGTACCAATGCATGGCTTCACCGAGAGGTAGTCGGTGCGGGAGGACAGGGTTCAAATTGGGGATGTCGTTCCTACCCAGCATGACGATGTCACCCGGTTCGGTCTGACCTGCTGTCACAGTGAGCGCGAAGTGCAGGTCGACCGCTTCAACAGAGATGGGTAGCCCGCCAGTGTTGCGGACAGTTGTCACGAGGAGACGTGCCGCACGCTCTAGGTCCGGCGATGCGCGCATCTGCGCGATTGCTTGGAAGGGTCCGCCGATCGGCCCCACGGGGGTGTCTAGCGCTGCCTGAAGCTCGAGGGTTGCTTCACGGTGAGGCTTGGTGTGCTCGGCTGCGTCGCGGATGGCGTCGAGAAGGGTGCTTTCGCTGATCGGCAATGCGGGAACCCCTGCCGCGCCCTCATGGGCGGTCTTCCACTGTCTGAGAACCTCGGCGGGATAGTCTTCCGGATGTCTGCGATCGACAACGTTGTGGTGCGGGGTGCAGAGCAGAATCAGGTTCGGGAAGCTTGCCCGGTCAGAGTCGGTCATCCCAGCGTCGTAGCGCGCCGAGCCAGGCGACGCACCACGAATGTGCGCGATCTGCACCGCAACCTCGGGCTCCGACCCCACCATCTCCACCGCCGGCCGAGCACAATTCGGGTAGTAACACGTCCCGCTGCCGAGGGCGAAAAGTCCAGCTCGGGTGCCAGCCGAGTACGCCCGTGGGTCCGTCATGCCTCAAGCCTAAGCACCATGCTGCGCGCGATGATCGGGTGGCTCGAGATCGCGGGCGCCGGCGGACGTCGATCCCCTGTCGGGGGCCTGACGTACTCTCATGTCTGCTGCGGGCGATGGCCGCTCGAGCTTCAAGGGAGAAGAACATGGCGGACTCGGTGATCAAGAACGTCGAGAAGGACCGTGACGGGGACCTCAGCTACGTGGGCGTTTCCGGCACCTGGAAGTGGACGGTCGCCCAGGTTGTGTCGTCGATTGAGTCGGGAACGAACAGGTTCTACGTGATGTGCCCGCAACGAGCCGACGTCGTCGTCCGAAGCACGGCCGGCGGCCGCAGGTTCCTGAAGACCACAGCGGACACCACCACGAAGAACAACCTCGACAGCCTCCCGCCGTTCTGATGACCCAGAGATGCCGCCACGAAGTCGTGGCGGCATCTCGCCGACGCTTGGTGGCGGCACCGAACTTCGACCCCTTCGCTTCGGCTTTGCCCAGTCGCTTCGATCGCGGCCGATAGTCCACGTTGTCGCGTCACCATGACGCCCTCAGACCAGGAGGTAACCATGCCCGTCCGCCTTGCCCGCATCACCTACGAGCGCCACATCCGCATCTGGCGCCTGCGCCTAGACCCCGACGCGGCCGGCGCCGGCGACAAGTTCGGCGACCTCGTCGGTTTCGGTGGGGACCCTCGCCGACCAGACGAGGAGTTGAAGGTGACCACGCACCTCGCCGGCTGGCGCGTCCGCCCGGTGGACGGCGGCTGGCGGGACGAGGCCGGGACGTGGGTCGTACCGGTGGTGGCGGTCGTGTAAGCGCAATCTGGTGCACGCCTGGCGCGCGCCGGCGGGTCACCGTTCTGTGGGGTTTCGAAGGAGCTCATTGACGATTTCGTGGCTCGTGCGAACGGACTGCATCATGAGCACGATCGGCATTGCCGCAGCGTTTTTGGGGTGCGCGGCGACGTTTCGTAGTCGCCGCCCGCTGTTCAGCATGTCGGTATCGAGGGGGCCGTCTGGATGCGTGGCCAGGTAGCGTTCGATGAGCTCGCTGTAAGACTGCCTCGGGTTCGCGTTGAGCACGTGTCGGAGCGTCGTTTCCACTGCCTGCAAGGCTTTCTCTGCACCGAGCGCCGCGAACTCGTACTCCACAGACGACATGACGAGCAGTCGTCGGCTGAGCTGTAGCAACGATGCGACGCCTTCGGGCGCGTGAGGGGTTTCCGGCAGCTCTGCCACGGCTGTCTCGAGGGCGTCTGGTGTTGCGTAGACGGGCGGCTGCTCCTCGCTCGTGACAACAATCGACTGTCGGCGCGTCCGATCGTCGAGGGCGAACAGATGGGCGCCGGGCGCAGGCATGATGAGCTGCATGACGAGGTCGCTGACGATGCGTACGCCGGTGTGCACGTCATCTGGGTCGACTTCACGGTTGTCGAACTCTGCATTTGCGTCGAGGTGAAGTGACGCTTGGAATCGCTCGACCTTGCGCATGAGTTCGTAGAGGCGGACGATGAGGTATGGCTTTGCCGGAGCGTCTGGGTCGATCAGAGCTTTCGCCAGTTCATGCGCAAGTGAGTTCCGATACTCTCGGACTTCCGCCATCGTTTTCTGGTCGGAGTCCTCGAGCACATCTTCGTCGATCAACCATGAGATTGACTCCTTCACGCGGTTTTGCCCGCGCCGGAGGAACCGTTGTTGGTATTCGAGCGTGTACGTCGGACCCGATTCGGACCACCCGTGTTCGTGGAAGGATGCAACGATCTCGACGATGCTTGTCGTCACCAGTTCATAAATTGTAAGGAAGGCACCCGCGCGGACGAGCGTGTCCTGCATAGTATTTTGTTGAAGATGTGCGTGCAGTCGCTCCTCGTAGCTTCTTGATTCACTCATGGTGTCGACGTGCCTCTCTTGGTCTACGTGCTATCGCGATCTGGCTTCAGAGCTTCCGCAGCACCCGATCTGCCCGAGGTAACGTCCTCCCCCACTGGCTTTTGTGCCCATAGCGCGACGGTACGTGATAGCGCCGATTCTCCATACGCGACGCGCACTCGGCAATTCTACTGACTGCCGCGTGCGTTTACGATCGACCTCCCGGCACCCAGTACCAGTCGGCGGGTGCGCTGTTGAGATGCGTGAAGCCGTCACGTTCCAACGCTTCTCCGAGGTCAGCGATCCTGGCAGCGGCAGCGTCTGTCCACGCCGCGCCGGTTGCCTCGCGCAGGACACGGAGAAGTCTTGTCGGCCGGTTGCCGTGCTTCTTCCGCCAGATCGGTTCCGGCTGTTCGGCGTCGTCGGGCACGGCGATCGTCCACCCCCACCCGGCGGGCGCGTCTCGCAGCCACGTGAGGTTCGCTCGGTCGAGCTGCTCGGCGAGTTCAGCGAGCCACAGAGAGGACGGTCCGGTTGATGCGACGGCGTCGCCGCGCAGATCCGCAACGGATCGCGTCCCAAAACGGGTGCGGTGAGATTCGGTGATTGTGAAGAATCTGTCGGTCATGGTGCTCTACGCGTACGTCACACTCGCACTCATGGGAGGCGCTGGCCTCGCCATGACCGAGGCACTCGGGGTTCGCGGCGCCGACATCCACCACAGCACTGAGGGATACACCGTACGAGTGGTCGGCCGCCGTGCCCGAATCATCCCGGTCCACGCCGACTGGGAGCGCTACCTCGACGAGCCCAACACCCACTTCATCGACGGCGAACATGTCCTCTTCCCCGGGCAGACACCGCGAGGACGCGAAACGACGCTCCGAACTCTCTACCGCGGCCCACACCCGGCGCCGAACCCACAGTGGCTCCGCGACACCTGGCTGCTCCAGCTCGTTCGCACGCTCCCGCTCAGCATCATCATGCAAGCAGTCGGCACATCGGACGTCATCCGCTTCCGACGCTATTTCGACGCTGCCCACCTCAACTTCGAGCAGTGGCACGGGGCTGTCCGCAATCCCGCCGCATACAGACCAGTCGTGAACACCACCAGCGACGACATCATCGCGTCCGACGGACCCAGCTGGCGTGCCGTGCACGAGAGAGCTCGCGTCGAGGCCACATCGAGTGCCGTGAAGCCAAACGGCGCGCCCATGGGCTCCGCCGTGGATGACGCGGCCGAGTCGGACAGCACGACTTACCCGCCTCGTCCGCAAGGTCGACGCCGCCCGCGTGACCAGGACCACGGCAAGTACGCGCGGCGACCCAGGAGAGTCGACACCCACGAACAGGCGCTCACGTCGGACAGCACCGCCGTCCCTGCCGGGACCCTTGCGGTTACGTTCAGGCGTGGCGAGCAGCCATTGACAGCTGACAACACTGCGATTCCCGTCGGCACCCCGGCGGCTCCGTTCGAGCGTGCCGCTTCGACGGAGCCGCCGGAAGGCCACGGAGGCCGGCCCGTACATAAGGCGGGGCGCGAGCCTCGGCGCATCGAAGCTCTCGAAGGCGACTGGTCGCCCAAGCGCTCGCGAAAGACGTCTCGGTACGAGGCCCTGCCACCGGGAATCGCGCAGCGCCCGGCGCGGGCAGAGGAAGCCACCGCTGAGGGCACCTTCGACACGAGTGACCTGATGTTCGCCGCCATCCGGGAAGGGCTCCTCGCAGAAGCGCGCCGGTCTGCGCGGGGCGGAAAGCGATGACCGGCTTGGCGAACACGTGGGACAACACTGTCGCCACGACGTTCGACGTGCTCCGCACAGTCGGAGAGGGCGGACTCACCCAGGCTGAGGTCAAGGCGGGTCCCGGCCCGATGACTCCCATCGACGGCGACCTGGCGCAGGCATGGCTTGACCGTGTCATCCAGTCCCAGGTCCTGCCGCCCCTCGGCGTATGGAGACGCCGGAACCGTGAACGTGCCGGAAAGCGCAACGGGGGCCCGGCGCCGGCCATCAATGACGCGGTCATCCTCACCATCGCGCTCATCCTCGTCATCGAGCATTCGTCGGTCCGCGTGCAGGACATGGCACGTGCGCTGCAGCACCGGCTCACCCCTGAGGCCCGAGAGGTGCTCGGCATCGGTCACCTCTACGACAACCCGTTCACCAACTGGTACTTCATCGCGCACCGCGCCATCCACCGCGTCATCGCCACGTTCGACCCCTACATCACCAACGACGGGGCGGAACGGAATCAGTGGAAGGCGATGTCCTACGAGGACCGCATCGCATGGGAAGCCGCCGTCGACCAGGAGTTCGTCGCGGAACTGAACGCCCGCGCCGAGTGGTTCATGAACGCGCTCGTGGAGATGTCGTTGCAGCAGCAGGCGCGGAAGTATCGGCGGCGGAAGACCGCGATGACCATCGACCAGAGCGGCGTGAAGGCCGGAGCGGTCCTCGCCCGATGGAAGCGGGACCCGAAGACGGGCAAGGAAGTCCCGCAGAAGAACGCTCTCAACCCGACGACCAACGAGCCGGAGGCCCGCCGCGTCCGCGCGATGGAGGCCGACTGGGTGACGAAGAAGAAGGGCGCGAAGAAGCGCAACGCCGACGAAGAGGAACGCATCTCCCGCATCAAGTGGGAGCTCGGGTACATGGCGAACATCATCATCGACGTCCTCGAAGACCCCAACGCGGACAAGAAGCTCTACGCACCGCAACTCATCCGGGCCATCAGCCTCGGCACCCCGAACAAGCGCATCGGCGGTCACGCCATTTCGCTCCTCGACTCGCTGCAAGCGCGCGGCTACGAACTGACACGGTTGAGCTTCGACCGCGGCTACTCGCAACTCAAAGACGAGTTCCACGAGCAGCTCGTCGCTCGTGGCATCCCCGTGGTGAAGGACTACGTCGACCGGCAGAAGGGCATCACCAACGGCGCCATCGGCAACTCCATCATGGTTGAAGGCCGCTACTACTGCCCGTCGACTCCCATCGACCTGCTCGAGTCGACGAAGAACTGGGAGCAGGGCAAGCTCACCAACGAGGAGTACTGGGCCAAGCGGAAGAAGCTCGAGAAGTACGAACTCATCCTCCACGAGCAGAAAGCCAACGGCACGCTCCGCCTCTCCTGCCCTGCGTCGGGGCCGTCGCCGACAGCGTCGTGCCCGCTCCGCGAGCTGATGAAGGGTGCAGTGCCCGACGAGGAAGCCGACCGCGTTCACATCTACGAGGAGAACATCACCGACAGGCAGAAGGACTACAAGGTCTGCGGCCAGAAGTCGGTATCGGTGAAGCCGACGACCCATGTGCAGCAGCGGCAGAAGCTCCGTTACGGCAGCAAGGAATGGTTCGACACGTACCGAGCCGACCGAAACAGCAGCGAATCCTCCAACGACCTGCTGCAGAAGGACCACAACCTCGAGAACACGATGGCCCGACCCATGCACGGCCTCGCCGCGCGGCAATTCGCGCTCGCTCTCTTCGCCGTCGCATCGAACATGCGACGCATCATCCAGTACGAACACGACGTCTACGAACTGGAACGACGAGCGGCAGCAGGCCGCGCACCGCAGCCGCGAAAGCAGCCCGACGAATACCTCAAGCGCGCCCGCGACCGCAACCGCGAAACCCGGTACATGCGGAACCCGCCACCCCGGAAACTGGTGCCGTGGGAACCGTTAGAGCTACCGCCAGTGCCTGCATAGCGGGCTGACCCGCACCGGCAACGTCGGCAGAACCAAACAACACACCCGCACACCCCAACGCTCCATCGCGCCCGAAATAAGGGCGGAAGCGTCCGGGGTGCTTCGGCGCGCCCGGAAACAGGAGGAACGCGCCCCACCGAGCGTGTCGACCGGCGCGGATCCATCGGCTGGCGCCGAAACCAAGCCCCGATCAGCCCCTGAGAACCAGAAGAGCCCCCGGCCGAAGCCGGGGGCTCTTCTGTTGGTTCAGACCTGCAAATGCTGGAGACCAGACCTGCAATCAACCCGCTGGCGGTACCGGTGGGATTTGAACCCACGGTGGAGTTGCCCCCACACATGTTTTCGAGACATGATCCTTCGGCCGCTCGGACACGGTACCGGGGAAGAGTTTACACGATCCGGGAGGCGCGGCGCACCACCGCCGGCCCGCTCCCCCTCCACAGGTGGCTGGCTCCGAACCCTCGTCCACAGCTCAGCAGGGACTCGTCACGTCCCGAAGATCGCCGCGTAACGTCCACCCCATGAGATCCCGGACCCTGATCGCGCTGCTGTCGTCGATCGTCGGCGGACTGGTCGTCATGGGCGGTGCCGCCTTCGGCGCACGGGCGGGCGTCCGCGGGCAACGCGCCGCCGCCCGACGCGTCGTGGACATGCTCCCTGTCCATGCCGACTGGTGGCGCGAGCGCCTGCAGCACGAGGGGCAGATCACGTACCTCGCGATCGGCGACTCGGCGGCTCAGGGCGTCGGTGCGACCGAACCGCACCGCGGGTACGTCGGCCTGCTCGCTCGGCGGATCCGGCACCGTTCCCGTACGTCGGTCCGCGTCGTGAACCTCAGCGTGTCCGGGTCGACGACGTGGGGCGCCCGGAAGGACCAGCTGCCGAAGCTCCGGAACTACGTGCCCGACATCTGCACGGTGTCGATCGGCGCGAACGACATCGCCGACTTCCACCCGGACAAGTTCGAGCGGAACATCCGCGAGATCTACGGTGCGGTGCCGTCCCACGCGATCGTGGCCGAGCTGCCGTGCATGTTCGTGCCGGACCGGGAGCGCAAGGTCGCGGTGGCGAATGAGATCGTGCACCGGGTGGCCGACGAACTCGGGTTGACCGTGGCACCGTTGCACACGATCACGAAGCGGGTCGGGCTCCGCCGGACGTTCTTCAACAGTTACGGCGACCTGTTCCACCCGAACGACCGCGGCTACGAGATCTGGGCGAGTGCGTTCGAGCCGGCGATCGACGCCCGGGTCGACGTGGTGGCCGCGATCCGCCACTACCTCTCCGCGCGCGAGGCCGAGGACCTCGGGGCGGGTGCCGGGGCAGTGGCCACGGCGCGGGCGGAGCAGGACGTCGAGGGCGCGGAGGCACTCGACCACGCTGACCGGCCGGGACGGATCGACCGACTCCGGCAGCGCGTGACGGGTTCGGTCCCGATCCCGGGTGCCCGCGACGACAGTCCGGACGGCCAGTCCGGTCATGTCGGCGGCACGGCCTAGCCTGACGAGCATGGCCCGCCCTCAATCTCTCTACCGCTGCACGGAGTGTGGCTGGACCAGCATCAAGTGGGTCGGCCGCTGCGGCGAGTGCCAGGCCTGGGGCACCGTTGAGGACTCCTCCGCGGCGACGGCCAGTACGCGTGGCACGGCCGCCGTGGCCGTCGCCGGCAACCGCGTCGCTCGTCCCATCACCGAGTCCCGCGGGACGACGGTCCAGCGTTGGCGGACGGGGATCGGCGAGTTCGACCGCGTGCTCGGCGGTGGCGTCGTCCCGGGTGCCGCCGTCCTGCTCTCCGGCGAACCGGGTGTCGGCAAGTCCACCCTCCTGCTCGAGGTCGCCTCGCGCGCAGCGGCGACCGGCAAGCGTGTCCTGTACGTCAGCGCCGAGGAATCCGTCGACCAGGTGCGCCTTCGGGCAGAGCGGACCGGGGCCATGCACGACGACCTGTTCCTGGCGAGCGAGGTCGACCTCGGCGTCATCCTGGGCCAGATCGACCAGGTGCGCCCCGACCTGCTCATCGCCGACTCCGTGCAGACGATCTCGTCGAGTTCGATCGACGGCATCGCCGGCGGCACGTCCCAGGTGCGCGAGGTGGCTTCGACCCTGATCCGGGTCGCGAAGGACCGGGCGCTCCCCGTCCTCATCGTCGGGCACGTCACGAAGGACGGCACGATCGCCGGCCCTCGCCTGCTCGAGCACCTCGTCGACGTCGTCTGCCACTTCGAGGGCGACCGACAGACGGCGCTCCGGTTCGTCCGGGCCTTGAAGAACCGCTTCGGCCCCACGGACGAGGTCGGCTGCTTCGACATGGCCGGCGACGGCATCCACGAGGTCCCCGACCCGAGCGGCCTGTTCATGTCGAAGAACGGCGCTCCGGTGTCCGGCACGTGCGTGACCGTCGCGCTCGAGGGGCGTCGGGCGCTCCCGGTCGAGGTGCAGGCGCTCGTCGTGCCGAGTTCGGCCCCACAGCCGCGCCGGGTCGTGAACGGTGTCGACGCGTCGCGCGTGGCCATGCTGCTCGCGGTGCTCGAGCGTCGTGCCGGCCTGAAGCTGTCCGACGCCGACGTCTACGTGTCGACGGTCGGGGGCATGAAGCTCACCGAACCCGGCGCGGACCTCGCGATCGCCCTGGCGCTGGCGAGCGCGGCCCGTGACCGGCCGTACCCGCACACCCTCGCGGCCGTGGGCGAGATCAGCCTCGCCGGCGAGATCCGTCCCACGACCGGCACGAAGCAGCGTGCGAGCGAAGCAGCCCGGCTCGGTTTCACGACCGTCCTCGGGTCCGATGCACAGCACCTGCGAGAAGCCCTGCGCGTCGCGTTCTCACTGGCGAACAACGAGCGCGAACGCGAGCTCGATCGCGCGTTCTGACCGCCCGTCCCGACGGCGTGCGCGATCGCGACGCGCCGTGCGACCGCGCACAGCGCGAATCGCTCAGGCGCGGAGTGCGGCGAGCAAGTCCTCGGGGGTGGCCTGCATCGTGTGCGGTCCGGCGATGTCGAAGAACACACCCTCGAGCGACTCGAGGTGCGCGGCGAGGAACTCCTCCAGCCGCGGTCCGTCGTAGACCATGACCTGCCGGATCTTCTCGTCGGGCACCATCGCCGCGTAGGCGTCCGCCGACGAGAACAGCAGCAGGATGCGCTTGTCGGAGCCCTCGCGACCGAACACCCGGACCTGCATGTCCTTCTTGCCGGTCACGAGCCGGGGGACGATCACGATGTCGTTGCGGAGGGCGAACGCCACCGCGGCGACGTCCTGCTTCGCGAGGGCTTCCTCGAGCTGTTCGCTCCGGAAGCGCTGTTCCTTGTCTGCCATCGCCCCTAGTCCACCAGATTCATGGCAGTTCAGCGACTTCGGCTCTTCCCTTGTGGCCAGGAGAGGGTACATTGATACCAACCGCTTCGGCGGGAGTCCATCGTTCTTCCGGTGTCATGCACCTCGAGCGCCATCGGTCACTGGCCTTCCCCGGCCGCCTGGCCCCGAACCCGTTCCGCCGGCCCAATGCCCGCGGGGCGCATCGATCTGACGACATCCGTCGGTGGATCGGCGGTAGCGAATACCGCATCGCAAGGCAGTCGACAGCAGATGTCGACTGGCAAGAAAGTAAGGAACGCCATCATGGCATCGACCGGCACCGTCAAGTGGTTCAACAACGAAAAGGGCTTCGGCTTCATCGCCCCGGACGACGGCTCCGCTGACGTCTTCGCTCACTTCTCCGCGATCGCTGGCAACGGCTACAAGTCGCTTGAGGAGAACCAGAAGGTGGAGTTCGACATCACCGAGGGCCGCAAGGGCCCGCAGGCGGAGAACATCACCGTCCTCGGCTGATCTCGCTCAGCTCGAACGGGCCCGTCGTCCTCGTGACGACGGGCCCGTTCTCGTTGCCGCGATTGCTCGCTGATATGCTGGCGTATCATGCAGAGTGGATACATCGTCTACGTCGACGAGAGCGGGGACCACAGCCTCACGAGCATCAACCCGCAGTACCCGATGTTCGTGCTGGCCTTCTGCATCTTCCCGGTCGATCTGTACATCGATCGGTTCGTTCCCCTGATCCAGCGGCTCAAGTTCGACTTCTTCAACCACGACATGGTGGTGCTGCACGAACGCGAGATGCGGCAATCGGCTCCGCCGTTCGACATCCTGCTGAACCCGACGACGCGGGCCTCGTTCATGCAGCGGATCGACGCGATCTTCGACGAACGGTTCAGCGTCGTTGCATCAGCCATCCGGAAGCACGAGTTCCTCCGGCGCGTGGGGTGCGACACGAGTCCCTACCATGTGGCGCTCGAGTTCAGTCTCGAACGAGTCTTCCTCCAGCTGCAGAATCGTGGCGCCGCCCGCAGCGAGACCGTCGTCGTGTTCGAGAGCAGGGGACGGACCGAAGACCGTGAGCTCGAGGAAGAGTTCAACCGCATCTTGTCCACCACCCGGATGCGCGGGATGGCCGAGACGTTCCGATTCGCCATCGCGAGCAAGCAGACGAACAGCGCCGGCCTGCAGATCGCGGACCTCGTCGCTCGGCCCATCGGCACACATCTACTGCGACCCGAACAGCCCAATCGTGCCTGGGACAAGATCTTGGAACGCATACCGAAGTCGCCGATCGGCTCGGAGCGTGGGTGGGGCTTGAAGGTCTACCCGTGACAAAGCGAGAACCCCCGGCCTGAGCCAGGGGTTCGACGCCGATCGGGCATTCCCAATCCACTTGCTAACCAGCATATCACCGATGGCGCTCCGCGACTAGTTGAGGATGAACTGCACCGAGTCCTTCGACTCGATGTTCCCCACCCCGACCTGCAGGTGGTAGCTCGCTCCCCCACCGGTCACCGACGGCCGCGACGAGTCGCACGTCGAGGTCGACGAACGGGTCCGGTCCCACGCGATCGCCGGCGTGGTCAGGGTCTGCCCGGCCTTGATCGTGACGTCCTGGTTCGTCCCGCCGGTCTGGCAGTCCTTGGAGGACCAGTACTGCTCGTCACCGGAGCTGATCGTGAGGACCTGCTGCGACGAGCCGAGGTCCATGTGGCAGGAGTTCGACCCGGTGTTCTTGATCGACATCGCGATCTTCGGGTCCTCGGTGGGGCCGTACGCGGTCTTGTCCACGACGGCGGTGAGCTGGATCTGGTCCTTCGCGCAGGTGGATCCGTCGGCGGCGGACGAAGCAGACGGCGTCGATCGAGCGAAGGGCGACGACGACCCAGACGAAGACGCTGACCCAGAAGAAGAAGAAGAAGAAGACGACGACGGAGTCGAAGCCCCGGTCGCCGTGGCTGTCGGCTCCGCCGAGGTCGCTCCGCTGCCCCGCCCGACGACGATCAGCACGACGACGACCACGATGAGCAGGAGCACCCCGATGACGGTCGCACGGCGACGCCAGTAGACGCCCGGCTTCTCGGGCCCGACGGGGTGACGGAACGACGACATGCGCACAGGGTAGACAATGCCGAGAGCCCGACGAGGGAACCCCGCCGCAGACCACCCGAAAGCGTCAGAGGATCTTCAGCATGCGGGTGTTGCCGAGCGTGTTCGGCTTGACCCGGGCGAGGTCGAGGAACTCTGCGACCCCTTCGTCCGACGACCGCACGAGTTCGGCGTAGACGTCGGGTGCGACGACCTGTTCGCCGATCTCGAGGTACCCGTGCTTCGTGAAGAACTCGACCTCGAACGTCAGGCAGAAGATGCGGGCGACACCGAGCTCGCGGGCGTCGTGCTCGAGCGCTTCGAGCATGCGGTGTCCGACGCGCTTGTGGATCCAGTCGGCGTCGAGCGCGAGCGTGCGGACCTCGGCGATGTCGTCCCAGAAGACGGCGAGGGCACCGCAGCCGATCGGCACGCCGTCGGGACCCTCGGCGATCCGGAACTGCTGGATCGATCCGTAGAGCGCGACGTTCTCCTTGCCGAGCAGGATGCGGCGGTCGACGTACGGCGAGATGAGGCGTTGGATGTGCGGGACGTCGGACGCGAGCGCCGGTCGCACGAGGATGCCGTGTTCGTCCCGTTCGTGGAACGCGTGCTTCCCGTGCTCAGTCATCTCCCCAACCATAGTGCTCACGGGGTACGGCTCCCTGGACCGTGCACATGCGCCGCCGCCTACCGTCCAGGACATGCCCCAGATCATCGAAACCGTCGACGTGAACGTCCCCGTCGCAGCTGCCTACGGCCAGTGGACCCGATTCGAGGAGTTCCCCGAGTTCCTCGACGAGGTCGAGAAGATCGTCCAGGTCGACGACAAGACCACCGACTGGACTGTGAAGGTCGCCGGCCAGGAGCGCGAGTTCCGCGCCGTCATCACCGAGCAGCACCCCGACGAGCGTGTCGCCTGGACCGTCAAGGACGGCGAGACCGACCACGCCGGTGTCGTCACCTTCCACAAGCTCTCCGACGACGAGACCCGCGTCACCGCGCAGATCGACTGGGAGCCGTCCGGGTTCCTCGAGAAGCTCGGTGCAGCAGTCGGCGTCGGTGGACACGCCATCAAGAAGGACCTGCAGAACTACAAGGAGCGCGTCGAGGCGGCTCCGACGGACACCGGGTGGCGCGGAGACGTCCAGGCCTGATCCGGTCGACGAACGAGAGCCCCCGTGCTGGGAACGGCACGGGGGCTCCGGCGTACGGTCCGCACCATGGATAAGGACACCGACCCGGAACAGCGCGAGGACAACGGGTCCCTCGCCGACCTCAACGACGAGTCCATCGGGCACGCCTTCGACCAGACCAACGGTCTGGCCGACGGCCTCACCGGTGACTCCGACGGCACCGCCGACAGCGATGTCGCCAGTGACGCGGAACGGGGCGATCAGCTCTAGGACGCACCCCACGACAGACGGGAGGCGGGGGGGGGGCGGGGGCCCCCCCCCCCCCCCCCCGCGGGGGGGGGGGGGGGGGGGGGGGGGGGGGGGGGGGCGGGCCCCCCCCGGGCGGGGGGGGGGCGGCCGGCCGGGCGGGGGGGCGAGCCCCCGGGCC
>NZ_JBEPKX010000019.1:0-66932 GCF_040544915.1 Curtobacterium sp. 1544 | reverse complement strand
GGGTTCCGCCCCCCGCCCCCCCGCGGGGGGGGGGCCCCCCCCCCGGGGCCCCCCCCCCCCCCCCCCCCCCCCCCGCCCCCCCCCCCCCCCCCCCCCGGGGGGGGGGGGCCCCCCCGGCGGGGGGGGCGCCCCCGCCCCAGCGTCGGTCACGCCCCCGCGTTCGTCACACCACGGTCAGTCGCGGTCGTGCATCGCGGCGAGCCGCTCGTTGTACGCCTTGAGATCGGCGTCCCCGTCACGCTCGGCCTTGCGGTCCAGGCGCTTCGCGTCCCGGGAGTCCGACTTCACCCAGTTCCGCACCACGAGCAGCGCGACGAACACCATCGGGAGCTCGGACGCGCCCCATGCGATCCCGCCGCCCGTGTGCTGGTCGTCGAGGAGGGCCGCGTCGTTCGTCTGCCCGAGCGCGTGGAACCAGTCGAGCGCGAACACCGACTGCGAGGTCATCACCGCGACGCCGAAGAAGGCGTGGAAGGCCAGGGTCGCGAGCAGGGCGATGATGAGGATCGGGTACTGGGGACGCTGCGGGCCCGGGTCGACACCGACGAACACCCAGAAGAACAGGTACCCGCTGAACACGAAGTGCACGATCATCGCGACGTGCCACTCGTGCGACTGCATGGCGTACTCGTACGCCGGCGTGAAGTAGAACACCACGAGGGAGCCCGCGAAGATCACCCCGGCGACGGCCGGCCGCGCCAGGAACTGCATGTACCGCGAGTGCGTGAACAGCATGAGCCACTCACGGGCACCGCGCGAGCCGTCGTTCCGCACCGGCAGGGTCCGCAGTGCGAGGAGCACCGGGCCACCGAGCACGAGCGGCAGCGGCACGAACATCATCAGCAGCATGTGCTGGAGCATGTGCGACGAGAAGTGGATCATCCCGTAGACCGCGGGCCCCGCCGAGGTCGTCCAGATGAACAGCGCACAGCCGAGCAGCCACGCGATCGTTCGTCCGACGGGCCACTTGTCGCCGCGCTTCCGGAGCTTCCGGACAGCGAGCAGGTACCAGCCAGCACCGACGACCGCGAGCGCGAGCCACACCCAGTCGATGTGCCACTCGGTCAGGTACGTCTGCACGGTCTGGGCCGGCGGGTACGGGAAGCCGATGAGGCCGGAACGGGTGTCCTCGCCGGTCTCCGGCGTCTGCGGGATCGGCGGCTGGGACCGGGAGACGGCGACCGAGACGCCGATGGCCACGGCCATGAACACGACCTCGGCCAGGGCGAACCGGGTGAACGACCGCCGGTCGAGCGGGGAGCGGAGCAGGGCGGGGACGAGCCGGCGACGCTGCACGACCCCGGCGAGCCCGAGCAGCACGAGGATCACGGCCTTCACCGTGATGAGCCACCCGTACGTCGTCGTGAACAGGTCGAGCGGGCCGGTCAGCCGGAGCGAGGCGTTCACGATGCCCGAGAACGCGACGGCCGCGAACGCCCACCCCGCGAGCGTCGAGTAGCGCGACACGACCCGGCCGGTGGCACCCTTCGTCCGGGTGCGCAGGACGAGCACGGCGACGAGGCCGCCTGCCCACACGCACACCGCGACGAGGTGCACCGCGAGCGAGTTCACCGCGTTCGCGTGCTCGAGCGAGCCGGCCGCGTGCCCGGACAGCGCGAGGGGGAGCAGCGCGAAGAGCCCGGCGACCGTGGCGACGGCCAGCGTGGTGACCCGGGTGGCGAAGGCGGCGACGACGGTCGCGACGAGGATCGCCGCCGCGGACACCACGAGCGCCTGGCCGATCTCGACCTGGAACGCGAAGAGCATGAAGTTCCGCGCGAACACCGGGCTGGTGAGCGGGACGCCGAGGGTGTTCGCCCCCGTGAAGACGATGCTCACGACCGCGGCGAGGAACCACACCGCACCGGTGGCAGCCGCCCAGCGCGACGCCCGGTGCTGCACGCTCGACATCGCGCCGTGGTCCTTCTTCTGCGCCGGCAGCGCGAACGCCCCGACGACGAGGAGCCCGATCGTCAGCGCCGCCATCGTGTCGTGCACGACCCGCGCGACGGGCAGGCCGTACTCGACGAGGTCGCCCGCGGACACCAGCTGCTGGTTCGCGGTGAACGCTCCCGTGAGCGTCAGCCCGAGGATCGAGCACGCGACCGCGAGCGGGATCGCGATGACGAGGACCGTCGCGACGGTGGACGTGCGCGCGGTGACGGGCGCGGATTCCGGCGCCGCGCCTCCAGGCTGGGTTTCGGGTGACGTGACGGTCATGACCGTCCAATGGTAGGTGCCCTGACTGGAGGCGCGGGGAGAGTCGCCGGATCCGGCTGCGGTCCGCCTCAGGTCGCGTCGTCAGACGCGGCGCTCCCAGATCCCCTCGCTGCCGACGCCCACGAACCCGACCGCCTCGTTGACGTCGAGCATCGGCCGGTTCTCCTCGGCGTTGAACGTGATGATCGACGGCCGACCCGGGAAGTCCCGCTCCACGTGCTCGATGCCGGCCACCTTGAGGAGCCAGCCGAGCCGGTGCCCGCGGTGCTCCCGGAGAACGAGGGTGTCCCACTGCATGACCGCACGGGCCGGGTCGTCCGGCACGGCCAGCTGCGTGAAACCGGCCAGGGTGGCGCTCGGCACGTGCTCCACCGCGACCGTGAGCATCGTCCGCGGCGCTCGGGCGAGCTCCGCCTCGTGCTCCCGCAGCCGTTCGGCGGTCCAGACGTCCTCCGGCTCGTCCATGTCGCCGTTCGGGGCGTCCGTGCTCATCCGAGTCTCGAGCAGCGCGAGCCCGTCGAGCCACTGCTCGGGCGTCCGCCCGGTCCAGGTGTGCACATGGTAGTCCGGACCCGCGGCCGCCACCGCGCGGTCGTGGAGCTCCCGGACGACCGAGTGGTCCGTCGGCAGGCCGAGTCGGCTGATCCGGTTGACCTGCCCGAACCGCCAACCACGTCCGGTGAGGAACCGCACGCCTGCCTCGTCGGCGGGAACCGCGCCGAACCCCGTCGGTGCCGCGACGAAGCCGTGCCCCGACGCCGGCCCGACCTGCCGGGACACCGCGTACGTCTTCCACTGCGTGCGGCCCTCGGCGTGGGCGAGCTGCTCGAGGTGGTCCGCGAGCAGCGTGCCGACGCCGCGGCGCTGGTGCTCGGGGGCGACGCCGATCGCGATCCAGCAGTTCGGCGTTCCCGGGGCCTGCTTCGTGTCGTACGAGCCCGCGGCCACGACGGCACCCGCGGCGTCGCGCACCACGAAGAGTCGGCTCGGCGCCTCGGGCTCGTGGCACATCGGGAGGTACTCCTCCGGCTTCCACGACAGCTCGGTCAGCCCGTGCACGGCGACCTCGGCCGCGTCGGACACCCGGAGCCACTCGCAGAAGGCCTGCACCTTCGCGGGCTCGTCGTCCATCGTCGCGGGCACGTCGAGTTCGTGCACGGTGTACGCGGTCATGTCGGTTCCTCCCGGCAGTGTGACGCCGCCCGACGCTGGACAGCCTCGCAGCATATCGAGCCGGCCGCGGGGCCGCTAGGCTTCTGCGCGTGCTGCTCTCCGACCGCGACATCACCGCCCAGCTCGCCGAAGGCCGGATCGGGCTCGACCCGTACGACGCCTCGCTCGTCCAGCCCTCGAGCATCGACGTCCGGCTCGACAAGTTCTTCCGGCTGTTCGACAACCACAAGTACCCGCACATCGACCCCGCGGTGGACCAGCCCGACCTGACCCGTCTGGTGGAGACCGACCCCGACGAGGCGTTCGTGCTGCACCCGGGGGAGTTCGTCCTCGGCTCGACGTACGAGGTCGTCACGCTGCCCGACGACATCGCGGCCCGGCTGGAGGGCAAGAGCTCGCTCGGACGCCTCGGGCTCCTCACCCACTCGACCGCCGGCTTCATCGACCCGGGCTTCTCCGGGCACGTGACCCTCGAGCTGTCGAACGTGGCGACCCTGCCGATCAAGCTCTGGCCGGGCATGAAGATCGGCCAGCTCTGCTTCTTCCAGCTGTCGAGCCCCGCCGACAAGCCGTACGGTTCGGCCGAGTACCAGTCGCGGTACCAGGGGCAGCGCGGGCCGACGCCGTCCCGCTCGGCGCAGAACTTCCTGCGGACGGACGTGTCCCGCCGCCCGTAGGCCCCAGCACGCGAGACAGAATTGCGATACAAAATTTCGCATTCTGTGTATCGTGACAGCATGTCCGCAGTTCTCCCCAGGCCCGCGCCACCGGTGTCGGCGGCCGAGCTCATCCGCGATGCCCGCCAGCGCGCCGAGCTGACCCAGGTGCAGCTCGCCGTGCGGGCCGGGGTCACGCAGAGTGTCATCAGCACCTACGAGAACGGTCGTCGCGAGCCGTCCCTCGTGGCGCTCCAGCGGTTGCTGCTCGCCGCGGGCTTCACGACGGTGATCGACCTGCTCCCGGTCGAGGAACCGCAGCCCCTCCGTGACCGGGTGACCGCGTTCCGCCAGGAGCTCCGCGCGATCGTCCACCGCTTCGGCGGGCGCGACCCACGGTTGTTCGGCAGCGTCGCCCGTGGCGAGGAGGGCCCGAGCAGCGACGTCGACCTCATGGTGGACCTCGAGCCGGGCCTCGGAATCTTCGCGCTCATGCGGATCCAGGATGCGGCCGAACAGCTCCTCGGCGTCCGGGTCGACGTCGTGGACGCCGCGGGGATGGGCATCGATGCCGTCCGGGACGCGGTCCCGCTGTGAGCCGTGACGTCGGGGACCGTCTCGACGACGTCATCCGCGCGTGCGGGGTGATCCGCCGGTACGTGGACGACGACACGTTGCCGGAGGACCTGGTCTACGACGCGGTCCGGATGCGACTGGTCGAGATCGGCGAGGCGGTGCGGATGCTCCCGAGTGCCGTGACGTCCGCCGAGCCGGGCATCCCGTGGTCACGGGTGTCCCTGTTGGGGGAGCGGCTCACCCGTCGCTACTTCGACACGACCCCGGCGGTGGTGTTCGGGACGGCACGGGTGGACGTGCCCTCGCTGTGCGAGGCGGTGCGCCGCCTGCGTGCTGCGCACGGGTGAGACGGCCTGGAGGCGCGTGGCGGGGCCGCACCGTGCCTCCAGGCCGTCACCGGGTCGCGTCGCAGACGCGGGACGACCCCGTCTCGCCGAGGCGAGACGGGGTCGTCGGGGTGTCACTCGAAGAAGATCGGCGGCGGGCCGCCCGCTCCGACCACGCTCGGCTCCCACCGGTGTTCAGCCTGGTAGACGGGGTACCCGGGGTTGGCCTGCTTCACGGTCGTCACGTAGTTGTTGCTCTTCTTCCAATCCGTGTGGTAGACCTTCCCACCGGTCACCGTGTACCACTGGCGAACGTAGACGTGGAGGGCCCCCTTGCAGTTGGAGGCAACGGTGTCTGCGCCGCCGTTCGTCGACGAGTGACCGACGGCGGAACCGCCCGGGCACGGCTGCGAACTCGTCCCCACGGCCTGCGCCGGGAGGGCCCCCATCCCCACGATGACTCCTGCCGCTGCGGCGACGGCCGCGAGCTTGGTGAGCATTTTCATTTCGATCCCCTTTGATCATTCGATGAAACCTCATCTGGGTCGAAAGTAGCCCAGTGCAACATGCCGCACAGTCCGCGCTTGGCGGGACCGCTCGCGTACCCCGCGCAACGAGAACGGGCCCCACCTCGATGAGGTGGGGCCCGTTCTCTCAGGAGGGACTACTGACCTGCCTTCGCGAGGTCTTCGAGGGTGCTGTTGCCCTTGTAGGCCTCGACCGCGTTCTCCTTGGTGACGAGGATCGGGGTGAGCTCGATCGCCGGGACCGTCTTGACGCCGTTGTAGTTGTTCGTCTTGTCGATCTTGGTGTCGGGCTTGTCGCCCTTCGAGAGCGTCGTGACGAGGTCAACGGCCGCCTGGGCCTCTTCGGTCGTGTTCTTGTAGATCGTCGAGTACTGCTCGCCCTTCATGATGAGCGGGATCGACGCGGTCTCGGAGTCCTGACCGGTGACGACGGGGTTGTCCTTACCGGCAGCCTTCGTCGCGGTGAGGATCGCACGAGCGAGGGTGTCGTTCGGCGACAGGACGCCGTCGAGCTTGGTGTCGCCCGAGTAGTACTGCGACAGGAGGTCGGTCATGCGCGACTGGGCCTTCTGCGCGAGCCAGCCCTGCGTGTTGACCTTGCCGAACGTGGTCTGCCCGGAGACGACCTTGAGCGTTCCGTCGGCGATCTTCGGCTTGAGGACGCTCATCGCACCGTTGAAGAAGACCGTCGCGTTCGCGTCGTCCGGCGAACCGGCGAAGAGCTCGACGTTGTACGGTCCGCTGCCCTTCTTCTCCTTGAGGCCCTGCAGCAGCGCGTTCGCCTGGAGCTGGCCGACCTTGTAGTTGTTGAAGGCGACGTAGTAGTCGACGTTCTTCGTGTTCAGGATGTTGCGGTCCCAGGCG
Source organism: Curtobacterium sp. 1544 (assembly GCF_040544915.1). Taxonomy (NCBI): domain Bacteria; kingdom Bacillati; phylum Actinomycetota; class Actinomycetes; order Micrococcales; family Microbacteriaceae; genus Curtobacterium; species Curtobacterium sp. 1544. Next base: position 60,590 of record NZ_JBEPKX010000019.1, on the reverse strand, counting down.
ATGACGGTGGTGCCCTTCGCCTTCGCGGCCTTCACCTGCGAGCCGAGCTGCGAACCGTCGGCAGCGCCGATGATGATGACCTTCGCGCCCTTGGTGAGCATCGTCGAGATCTGGCCCTGCTGGTCCGGGACGGGGCCGTCGGCCTTCGCGTACTGGATGTCGGCCTTGAAGCCGGCCTTCTCGATCGACTTCTCGAACGCGGCGCCCGCGAGCACCCAGTTCTGCGAGGTCTTGGCCGGGAGCGCCACGCCGATGAGGTCGCCCTTCTTGATCGCCGTGCTCGAGTCCGAGCCGGAGGAGTCACGAGCCGAGCAGCCGCTGAGGGCGAGGCCCGCGACGAGTGCCAGGCCGATGCCGGCGATGAGCTTCTTGCGCATGTGATTGCTTTCTCTTCGTTGAGGAGTGGTGCTGTGGTGAGGGGTTCGTGCGCCCGGGTCGCCCCGGGCGCCACGTCTTTACTGGGTGTTGACCTTCTCCGGCTGGTCCTGGATGGACTGCGGCTGCTGCGCTGCCACGGTGTTCTGCTCCGTGTCCTTGCGCTGGAACTGCCGCATCATGCCGCCGATGAGCGACGGGCGGCCCTGGGACTTCGAGTAGACGTCGAAGGCCACCGCGATGAGGAGGACGAGACCACGGATGATCTGCACCTTGTTCGACTCGATGCCCATGAGCTGGAGACCGTTCGACAGCAGCGCCATCACGAGACCACCGATGATCGACCCGGAGATCGTCCCGATGCCACCCGCGACCGCAGCGCCACCGACGAACACGGCAGCGATCGCGTCGAGCTCCCAGCCGGTGCCGTCAGCCGGACCCGAGGCGTTCGAGTAGCCGACGAAGACCATGCCGGCGATCGCCGCGAGGACGGACATGTTCGCCATGACGAAGAAGTTCACCTTGCGGGCGCTGACGCCGGAGAGGACCGCGGCGCTCGCGTTGCCGCCGACCGCGTAGACCTGGCGCCCGAAGATCGTGTTCTTCGTGATGAAGCCGTAGATGATCGTGAGGACACCGAGGATGATCGCGACGATCGGGATCGAGGTGCCCACCGGGCCGGCGCCGAACAGGTACGTCGCGACGAGCGTGACGGCGACGAGGACGCCCGTGCGGACGATCGACACCCAGAGCGGCGGGACCTCGGCCTGCATCTTCTTGCGACGGTTGCGACCGCGGACCTCGATGACGATGAGCGCGATGATGGTGGCGAGGCCGATGAGCAGCGTGCCGTTCGAGTAGTTCGTGTTCGGTCCGAAGTCAGGCAGGAAGCCCGCACCGATCGCGTTGTAGTCGTTCGGCGTCGGCACCGACGTGGACTGACCGATGATCTGGTTCGCACCGCGGAAGATGAGCTGACCGGCGAGCGTCACGATGAACGCGGGGACCCGGACGAACGCGACCCAGAAGCCCTGCCAAGCGCCGACGAGGGCACCGACAGCGAGGCCGAGGATGATCGCGGCCCACGCCGGCCAGTGCCACACGGACATCGACTGCGCGACGATGATGCCGACGAACGCAGCGACCGAACCGACCGACAGGTCGATGTGGCCCGCGATGATCACCATCACCATGCCGAGCGCGAGGATGAGGATGTAGGAGTACTGCAGGAACAGGTTGATGACGTTCGTCGGCTCGAGGATCAGGCCGTTCGTCGTGATCGAGAAGAAGATCACGATCGCGATCAACGCGATGATCATGCCGTACTGGCCGATGCTGTTGCCCTTGCCGAACAGCAGTTTCAGGTTCTTCATGAGACGGGAGCGCCCTTCCGCGCGGAGGTCATGCTGCGCATGAGCGTTTCTGGATCGGCCTGTTCCGAGGGGATGTCGGCCGTGATCTGGCCCTCGAAGATCGTGTAGATCCGGTCGGAGAGGCCGAGGAGTTCGGGGAGCTCCGAGGAGATGAGGATGATGCCCTTCCCCTCCGCCGCGAGCTGCTGGATGATGCCGTAGATCTCGAACTTCGCGCCCACGTCGATGCCGCGGGTCGGTTCGTCGAGGATCAGGATGTCCGGGTCGGTGAACATCCACTTCGACAGGACGACCTTCTGCTGGTTCCCGCCGGAGAGCTTCCCGACGTTCTCCTCGACGGTCGGCACCTTCGTGCGGAGCAGCTTCCGGTACTTCTCGGCGACGTTGTACTCCTCGAGGGAGTCCACGACGCCGGCCTTCGAGATCTTCTGGAGATCAGCTGCAACCGTCGACCGCTTGACGGTGTCGAGCAGGTTCAGGCCGAGCGCCTTGCGGTCCTCGGACACGTAACCGATGCCGTGCTGGATCGCCTGCTGGACGGTGGTGACCTTGATCTCCTCGCCGTCCTTGATGATCTCGCCGCCGAGCCAGGTGCCGTACGAGCGACCGAAGATGCTCATCGCGAGCTCGGTGCGTCCGGCGCCCATCAGGCCCGCGAAGCCGACGATCTCGCCGCGCTTCACGTGGAAGTTCGAGTTCTTGCAGACCAGGCGCGACGCGTCGAGCGGGTGCTGGACGGTCCAGTCGCGGACCTCGAAGAAGGTCTCACCGATCTTCGGCGTGCGGTCCGGGAAGCGCGACTCGAGCGAGCGGCCGACCATCCCGCGGATGATGCGGTCCTCGTTGACGCCGTCGCCCTTGACGTTCAGCGTCTCGATGGTCTTGCCGTCGCGGATGATCGTGATCTCGTCGGCGATCTGCTCGATCTCGTTCAGCTTGTGGCTGATGATGATGCTCGAGATGCCCTTGGCCTTCAGCCCGACGATGAGGTCGAGGAGGTGCTGCGAGTCGTTCTCGTTCAGGGCAGCGGTCGGCTCGTCGAGGATGAGGAGCTTGACGTCCTTGTGCAGGGCCTTGGCGATCTCGACGAGCTGCTGCTTGCCGACGCCGATGCTCTTGATCTGGGTGTCCGGGTCGTCGCTCAGGCCGACGCGGGCGAGCAGGTCCTGGGCGCGGAGCTGGGCGGAGGTCCAGTCGATGACGCCGAACTTGCCGGGCTCGTTGCCGAGGAACAGGTTCTCGGTGATCGACAGCTCGGGGATGAGCGCGAGCTCCTGGTGGATGATCACGATGCCCGACTGCTCGGACTGCTTGATGTCCTTGAACCGGACCTCTTCGCCCTCGAAGACGATCTCGCCCTCGTAGGTGCCGTACGGGTAGACGCCGGACAGGACCTTCATGAGGGTCGACTTGCCCGCGCCGTTCTCGCCGCAGATCGCGTGGATCTCGCCGGCACGGACGCTGAGCGAGACGTCGGACAGCGCCTTCACACCAGGGAACTCCTTGGTGATCGAGCGCATCTCGAGGATCGTCTCGGGTGCGGTGATCGACCGGGTCTCGAGGCCGGTGTCGATCGGGGTTGACGCCACGGTGCATCTCCTTCTGCCGCTGCGATGCGGCAGTCCTTCGGGTGGTTCTGCCAGCGGCAGCGAAGGGCACAGGAGGCCTGTGTGGACTTCGTTGTCGCGTCCGGTGTCCTGTCGTGTGGCGGTCCATGTGACCGTTCACATCGGCGGAACGGAGGTAATACTACGCACGGGATCGGCGCGGCTGTCAATTCGGATTGGTCGCGTTTGTGTAACGGCCCGCGTGATCTGGCGGATGGCACCCGCGCACGTCCCCCGCGTTGGGGTACCCAGGTGACGCCATTCCGGCCTGGAGGCGCGTGGCGGCGCCGCCACGCGCCTCCAGTCCGCCCGTGGCTGCGCTGGTGCGCTCAGCGCTTGCGGGGTGCGCTCGTGGAGCCGCGCACGACGAGCTGGGGGACGATGTCGATCGGACGCAGTGCCGCGTCGTCCTCGCCCGGCAGGAGCAGGTCCACGCACCGCCGGCCGAGCTCGGCGAAGTCGACCTGCACCGTGGTGAGCGGCGGCCAGAAGTGCTTCGCCTCGGGGATGTCGTCGTAGCCCACGACGGACAGGTCCCCCGGGACGTCGAGGCCGTACGAGCGTGCCGCGTGCATGACACCGAGCGCCATCTGGTCGTTCGAGCAGAAGACCGCGGTGCAGTCCCGCCAGCGCAGGAGCTCGCGGCCGGCGTGGTAGCCGAAGTCGGCGGTCCAGTCCCCGAGGATCGGCGGCGCCACGGGCATGTCGCGGTCGGACATCTCCCGCAGGAACCCCTGCATGCGGGCGTCGGCCTCGATCCAGTCCTGCGGCCCGGCGATGTGCCGGACGTACTCGTGGCCGAGGTCGAGCAGGTGGGCCGTGGCCAGTCGGGCGCCCTCCATCTGGTCGACCCAGAGCGCCGTCGGGTCCTCGCCCACGCTCGCGCGCATCGTGACGTACGGCGTGCGGATGCCGAGTTCCTCGATGAGGTCGAACACCTTCTGCTGCGGCGCGATCACCACGATGCCCTCGACGTCGAGGTCGAGCAGCCGCTGGATGCTCTCGCGGACCGCTTCGTCCGTCGTCTCCGTGAGGGTCGAGGTGGTGACGTTGAACCCGCGGGTCACGGCAGCGTCCTCGATGGCCTGCAGCGCGACCGCCGGACCGTAGTGCGCCCGACGGGCCGTGAGCACGCCGATGGTGTGCGTGCGGCTCGTGACCAGCGCCCGCGCCGCCCGGTTCGGTCGGTACTGCAGCTGCTCCATCGCCGCGAGGACGCGGTCCCGGGTCTCCGCCCGGATGGCGTCCGAGTTGTTGAGCACGCGGGAGACGGTCTGGTGGGAGACCCCGGCGATCCGCGCGACGTCGCGGATGCTGGGCGACCGCGGTTGCTGTGTCCGCGTCGACGCCATTGCTACTCGTTTCTCGCCCGGGGCCGAAGCACGCCGATGTGCACGTTCACATTCCGAGCCAGATCATTATGCACACCTCGACGATCCGCGCCACCTGAGTCGTGGATCCCGCGACGGATGGGTCACGCTGCACGTCGTGTCCGGCACACCGCCCGTGCCGGAGCGCACCACCGCAGATCGGCCGTCGTCACGGCTACAGCCAGTTGCGCTTGCGGAAGATGGCCCACAGTATGCCCATGAGGGCGAGCATCCCGAGGATCGCGACCGGGTAGCCGTACCGCCAGTGCAGCTCGGGCATGTGGTCGAAGTTCATCCCGTAGACCCCGGCGATGAGTCCAGGAGCGAAGAGGATCGCCGCCCACGACGAGATCTTCTTCACCTCCTCGCCCTGCCGGTGTGCGGCGCGTGCGAGCTGGCGGCTCTCCTCGCCCTGCGCCAGGCTGGCGCTCGTCATGCGCCGCATCGCCTCGTTCTGCTCCTGCGACACCAGGGTCGAGTGCAGCGTCAGGGCGTTCTCGAGCAGCGCGCGGAACGAGTCCACCCGCTCGGTGACGCGCAGTGCATGGTCGAGCACGTTCCGCAGGCGGTGCTGGACCTCGTCGTCGACGCCGTACTTGTCGGCCCCGCGGAGCAGTCCCTTGACCATCGCGGGCACGGGCTTCGTGGCGCGCTGGAAGGCGAGGACCTCGCTGAGGAGCTGGTAGATCCGCTTCGAGACGCCGGGGTCGACCTGGCCGGCGAACAGTTGGTCCTCGATGGCGTCGATGTGGTCCTGCAGGATCTCGACGACCGGGGCGTAGCCGTCGACGACCTCGTCGAGCACGGCGGCGGTGACGGCCTCGGAGCCCCGCGCGAGGAACTCCGGGTCCCCCTCCACCCGGGCGCGGAGCGCCGCCAGGTCCGGGCGCTCGGCGTGCCGGACGCTCACCACGAAGCGGTCGCCGACGAACAGGTGCACCTCACCGAACTCGACGGTCTCGGCGCGGGCGTCGAACCACGCGGGCCGGAGCACCAGGAAGAGGGTGTCGCCGTACCGCTCGAGCTTCGCGCGCTGGTGTCCCTTGCGTGCGTCCTCCACGGCGTTCTCGTGCAGGTCGAACTCCGTCGCGACGGCTTCGAGCTCGGCGTCGTCGGGCCGGAGCAGCCCGATCCACGCGAGGTCGCCCCGCGTGGCGAGCGACAGGGTCGACGGCGATTCGACGCGACGTCCCTCGACGTAGATCGCGTTGTCGATCAGTGCCATGCTGTGCTCCTCTCGGGAGCAGGCAGGCGCGAAGTCATCCCGGGAGCGGTCCCCGGGGGCAGGCGTGGTTCAGCGAACGGGCACGGCGACGACCGTCAGGGGCGGCCGGCCCGATCGAGGATGGTCACCCGACATCGCGCCTCACCTGCCCTTCTGGTCCGTCGTGGCCGCGGTCCGCAGCCTCGTGGCCACACTCGTGGCCGACGGCCACACCCGTGGCCGACGACCGACCCTACTCCGCAGACGTGCGAGCGCCAAGTGAGAGGGCGCTCACGTGCCCCCCGACCTCGCGGCTCGACGAGGCGACCGCGACGGCACGCACCCGGCGAGTCCGGCGGGACAGCGGCGGTCAGCGCGTGATGTGCAAGCCGGCCGAGGACAGCTCGGCGAGCTGCCACCCGAGCCAGGGACTCCACGCGAACGGTGCTCCGGCGACGGACTCGCGCAGGGCGTCCTCGGAGACCCAGGCGTACTCGGCGACCTCGTCGTCCGCGGGGGCCGGGACGTCGTCGGTGACCGCGCGGTACACCGGGCAGACCTCGTTCTCGACGATTCCAGAGGCGTCCACCGCGCGGTACCGGAAGTCGGGCAGGACGAGCTCGATGTCGCGCACGGTGATGCCGAGTTCGCGTGACGCCCGGCGGGCGATGGCGTCCTCGAAGGACTCGTCCGGGCCGGGGTGGCCGCAGAACGTGTTCGTCCACACCCCCGGCCACGTCTTCTTCGAGAGCGCACGACGGGTCACCAGGACGTCGCCGTCGGTGTTCCGCACGTGGCACGAGAAGGCCAGGTGGAGGGGCGTGTGGTCTGTGTGCACCGTGAACTTGTCCGCTGTGCCGATCGGGGTACGGTCGTCGGCCAGCAGCACCACGGTTTCCGGGAATGCGCTCATCTGCACCGATAGGTTAGGCCAATGAGCGAGGAAGCGGCCACCGTGGCGCACATCGACCTCGCGCTCGTGGACGACTGCCTCGAGCGCTTCTTCGTCGTGTCGTCGGCGCGTGCCGAGCGCTACGGGCGTCCTTCCGAGGAACTCTGGCGGGTGCTCCGCAAGGCGAGCATGGGCGGCAAGCGCTTCCGCCCGCGCATGGTCCTCACCGCGTACACCGGCCTCGGCGGGGACGACGTGCACGCGGCCGCGAACGTCGCCGCCGCCTACGAACTCCTGCACACCGCGCTGGTCGTGCACGACGACGTCATCGACCGGGACTGGTCCCGCCGCGGGCAGCCGAACGTCGCCGGGTCCTTCCGTGACACCGGGACGACCGGCGGCCTGCCCCTGCCGACCGCCGAGCACCGGGGGATGAGCGCCGCGGTGATCGCCGGGGACCTCGCCCTCGCCGCGGCGCCGCGGTTCATCGAGTCCTCCGGGGTCACGGGTGAACGACGCGCCCGGCTGCTCGAACTCCTGGACGAAGCCGTGTTCGCCAGCGCAGCCGGCGAGATGACCGACGTCGACCTCGCGCTGGGGGTCATGCCGACCGTCGACGAGGTGCTCCAGATGGAGCGGGCGAAGACGAGCGTGTACTCGTTCGAGGCGCCGCTCCAGTCCGGGGCCGTGCTCGCCGGTGCCGACGAGTCCGTCGTCGCCGCACTCGGTGCCTTCGGCCGTGAGATCGGCATCGCGTACCAGATCGTCGACGACCTGCTCGGGGTGTTCGGGGACGAGGGCACGACGGGCAAGACCGTGCTCGGGGACCTGCGCGAGGGCAAGCGCACCATGCTCATCGCCTACGCGGCCACCACCGACTGCTGGCCCGACCTGGCCCCGTACCTCGGCGACCCGGACCTCACCGAGGAGCGCGCGGCCGAACTCCGTGCGACCCTGGTCACCTGTGGTGCCCGCGCCGCCGCCGAGTCGCGGATCGCCGAGCACGCAGCACTCGCCCGTGCCGAGCTCGCCGGACTGCCGTACGACCTCGCCGACCGCCTGGAGGGCCTCGTGACCGAACTCGTGGAACGCGCCCGGTGAACCAGAACGCACCAACGCGTCTGCCCCTGTACGACGCCACGGCCGAGGCCGCCTCGGGGGTCGTCATCGACCGCTACTCGACGTCCTTCGGGCTCGCCAGCCGTCTGCTCACGAAGGACACTCGGGAGCACATCCGCAACGTCTACGCGCTGGTCCGCGTCGCCGACGAGGTCGTGGACGGCCCCGCGACCGAGGCCGGGCTCGACCACGAGCTCGCCCGCACCGTCCTCGACGAGCTCGAGTCGGACACGGAGCGTGCGATCGCGCTCGGGTTCTCGGTGAACCCGGTGGTGCACGCGTTCGCCCGCACCGCCCGCGCCACGGGGTTCGGTCCGGAGCTCACGCGCCCGTTCTTCGCCTCGATGCGGATGGACCTCGAGCGGACCGAGCACGACCAGGAGTCATTCGACCGCTACGTGTACGGCTCGGCCGAGGTCGTCGGCCTGATGTGCCTCCGTGCGTTCGTGTACCGCGCCGGCCGGCCGACCTTCGACGACGCCGTGCTCGTCGACGGTGCCCGCGCGCTCGGTGCCGCGTTCCAGAAGGTGAACTTCCTGCGCGACCTGCACGCCGACTTCGAGGTACTCGGCCGCTCGTACTTCCCGGGCGTCGACCTCCGCACCTTCGACGAGGCCACGAAGGACCGGCTCGTCGCCGACGTCCAGGCGGACCTCGACCGCGCCGCCGCCACCGTCCGGTTGCTTCCGGCCGACGCGCGGAACGCGGTCGGCCTCGCGCACGCGCTCTTCCAGGAACTCAACGACCGCATCGCGGTCACGCCGGCGCACCGCCTGATCACGACGCGCGTGCGCGTCCCGAACCCGGTGAAGGCGCGCCTGGCCGCACAGGTGCTCGCCGGACGTGCGCCGCTGCGGTCGCGCGCGACCCACCACCGGACGGGAGGCACGGCGTGACCCCGCCCCGCGCCTCCAGTCCGAAGGGAACCGGCCCGACGACCAACCGCAAGGTGCCCGCCCGGCGCGCGGTCGTCATCGGCGGCGGCATCAGCGGACTCGCGTCCGCCGCCCTGCTCGCGCGGGACGGCTTCTCGGTGACGGTCCTCGAGCAGCGGCAGCAGCTCGGCGGCCGCGCGGGATCGTGGGAGCAGGACGGCTTCCGGTTCGACACCGGACCGTCCTGGTACCTCATGCCCGAGGTGTTCGACCACTTCTTCAAGTTGCTCGGCACCTCGGCGGACGCCGAACTCGACCTCGAGAAGCTCGACCCCGGCTACCGCGTGTACAGCGAGGGCCACGACGAGCCGATCGACCTCCGCGCCGACCGCGAGGCGAACATCGCCCTGTTCGAGTCGATCGAACCCGGTGCCGGCAAGCGGATCCGGAAGTACCTGGCGTCCGCCGAGGACACCTACGCGATGGCGATCCGCCGGTTCCTGTACACGACGTTCCAGGACCTCCGCGGGCTCGCCGCCCCGGACGTCCTCCGGCGGCTGCCGAAGCTCGCGCGCCTGCTCATCGAACCGCTGTCGACGTTCGCCGAGTCCGCGGTCAAGGACCGCCGGCTCTGGCAGGTCCTCGGCTACCCGGCGGTGTTCCTCGGCACCAGCCCGTACGCGGCGCCGAGCATGTACCACCTGATGAGCCACCTCGACCTGGCCGACGGGGTGCTCTACCCGAAGGGCGGCATCACCGAGGTGATCGCCGCCGTCGAGCGGGTCGCCCGTCGCGAGGGCGCGAAGATCATCGCCGGTGCCGCGGTCGAGCGGATCATCGTCGAGGACGGGCACGTCACGGGTGTCGTCCACCGGGACCGCCGGGGCGAGCAGCACACCGCGCCCGCCGACCTCGTGGTGAGCGCCGCAGACCTCCGGCACACCGAGCTCCAGTTGCTCGACCGGGAGCACCGCACCTACCCCGCGGCGCACTGGGAGCGGCGGGACCCGGGGCCGAGCGCCGTGCTCGTGTACCTCGGGATCGACGGCCCGGTGCCCGGACTCCTGCACCACACGCTCGTGTTCACCGAGGACTGGAAGGCGAACTTCGGCGCGATCTTCGGCCATGACCGACACGTCCCGGACCCCGCGTCGATCTACGTCTGCGCCCCGTCGGAGACCGACGCCTCGGTCGCGCCGCCCGGCTCGAGCAACCTGTTCGTCCTCGTGCCGCTGCCCGCCGACCTGTCGATCGGCAAGGGCGGGATCGACGGCGCCGGGGACTACGAGGTCGAACGGATCGCCGACCGCGCCATCGACATCGTCGCGGAGCGTGCCGGGGTGACCGACCTGCGGGAGCGCATCCGGGTCCGCCGGACGATCGGTCCGCGCGACTTCGCCGACGACTACAACGCCTGGAACGGGTCGATGCTCGGACCGGCGCACACCCTGAAGCAGAGTGCGTTCTTCCGTGAGAAGAACGCCTCCCGGAAGGTCGAGGGTCTCTACTACGCGGGTGCCTCGACGATCCCCGGCATCGGGTTGCCGATGTGCCTGATCAGCGCCGAGGTGCTCCTCAAGCGCATCCACGGGGACACCACGACCGAACCGCTGCCGACGCCGCTCGGGTCCGCGCCGGCCACTGCCGTCTGATGCCCGGGCTGTACCTCGCCGGGCTGGTCGTGTCGCTCGTCGGCATGACCGTGCTCGACGCCCGCTTCCGGCTGTTCTTCTGGCGGGCACCGTGGCGGGCGGCGGCCGTGATGGTCGTCGGCGTGGCGTTCTTCCTGTTCTGGGACGCGCTCGGCGTCGCGCTCGGCATCTTCTTCATCGGGCCGCAGAACCTGCTGACGGGCGTGCTCCTCGCGCCGGACGTCCCGCTCGAGGAACTCTTCTTCCTGCTGCTGCTCTGCTACACGACCATGAACCTGGTCGGCTTCGTGCAGCCCCTCGTCGCACGCGGGCTGCGCCGGTCCGAGCGGAGCCGGTCGTGACCGGGTCGGGCGCGTACGCGCTGCTCGCCGTGCCGTTCTTCGCCGCGGTGACCGTGGTCGCGCTCGCCGCCGGGGTCGTCGCCGCACGACGTGCCCGTGCCCGGGGCCGCCGCGCGCCTACCGGCCGGCGGATCGCGCTCGTCACCGGGCTCGTCGCCGGCATCGCCCTGCTCGTCATGACGATCGTGTTCGACAACGTCATCGTGACGCTGCGGATCGTCGCGTACGACCCGGCACTCATCAGCGGTGCGAAGATCTGGGCGATCCCCGTCGAGGACCTGGCGTACTCGATCGCCGCGATCGTGCTGCTGCCCAGCCTGTGGGTGCTGTTCGACCGACCCACCCGGCCATCCCAGGAAGAAGAACCGACCCGATGAACGCGAGCACCGCCTCCAGGCCGTCGACCCTGCGCGCCCTGTTCGTGTCGTCGCGCCCGATCAGCTGGGTCAACACCGCGTACCCGTTCGGCGCCGCCTACCTGCTCGGCAGCGGGGTCGGCGTCGAGGGCGGTGGCGGATTCTCGCTCGCGGCGTTCCTCGTCGGGGTCGTGTACTTCCTCGTGCCGTACAACCTGGCGATGTACGGCATCAACGACGTCTTCGACTACGAGTCCGACCTGCGGAACCCGCGGAAGGGCGGGGTCGAGGGCGCCCTGCTCGACAAGAGTGTGCACCGCACCACGCTGTGGGCCGTCGTCGTCACGAACGTGCCGTTCCTGGTCGCGCTCGTCGTGCTCGGCGCGGGGTCCGGGAACGGGCCGTGGTCGTGGCTGGTCCTCGCGATCAGCGTGTTCGCGGTCATCGCCTACTCGGCACCTGGACTGCGCTTCAAGGAGAAGCCGTTCCTCGACTCCCTGACCTCGTCGACCCACTTCGTGTCGCCGGCGATCTACGGTCTTGCGCTCGCCGGACCGCACTGGACCGGTCAGCTCGTCGCCGTGTGCGTGGCGTTCTTCCTGTGGGGCGTGGCCTCGCACGCGTTCGGCGCCGTGCAGGACGTCCTGGCCGACCGGGCCGGCGGGATCGGCTCCGTGGCGACCGTCATCGGCGCCCGGGCCACCGTGCGCCTGGCGTTCGTCGCGTACCTGGTCGCCGGGGTCGCGCTGCTGTTCTCGGCCTTCCCGGGACCGATCGCCGCGATCGTGGTGATCCCGTACGCCCTCAACGTGCTGCCGTGGTGGAACGTCACCGATGACGGCGCGGAGTCCGCCAACGCGGGCTGGAAGCGCTTCCTCTGGATCAACTACCTCGCCGGGTTCATCGTGACGATGGCACTCATCGCGTACGCGTTCACGCACTGAGCGCGTCCCTGACAGACTGGTCGGACGCACCGCGGCGTCCGTGGTGCGTCACCAGCCACGAGGGAGTGCACGCATGACGGTCCGGATCATCCACGTCGGTCTCGGAGGGTGGGGCGGCAACTGGGCCCGCACCGCGATCCCGGAGGTCACCGAAGTGGAGGTGGTCGGGATCGTCGACCCGGTGCCCGCGACGTTGGACGCCGTGCGCACGGACCTCGGCCTGCCGGAGTCGGCGGCGTTCGCGTCCCTCACGGAGGCGCTCGCCGGGGTCGAGGCCGACGCCGTCGTCATCACCGCCCCCGCCGTGACGCACGTGCCGCTCGCGCTCGAGGCGCTCGAAGCCGGCAAGCACGTCCTGGTCGAGAAGCCGTTCGCCAACACCACGGACGAGGCCGTCACCGCCGTCCGTCGTGCCGAGGAACTCGGGCTCGTCCTGCAGGTCAGCCAGAACTACCGCTGGTACCCGGCGCCCCGGGTCGCGCAGGAGCTGCTGGCAGCCGGCACGCTCGGCGAGCTGTCGGCGATCAACATCGACTTCCGGCAGTGGGACAACGACCTCGCGTTCGAGGAGCACCCGCACTACAAGTTCCCGCACGCGATGATCAACGACATGGCGATCCACCACTTCGACCTCATCCGGATGGTCACCGGGCAGGAAGCGGTGCGTGTCTTCGCGAAGGCGTCCTACCCGTCGTACAGCAAGTACCAGGACGAGGCGGTCGCGTCGATGATCATCGAGCTCGAGGACGGGCTCGTCGTCAGCTACCGCGGCAGCTGGCTCTCGCGCGGACCCCGGACGGCCTGGGCCGGCGAGTGGAGCATCCAGGGCGAGGACGGCGAACTCTGGTTCACGAGCCGCGACGGGTCGCCGAACGCCGTCGACGGTGACCGCGTGACGGTGCGCCGCACGCAGGACGACGAGGCCGAGGCCGTCGAGCTGCCGACGATGCCGCACACCGACCGGCAGGGCGGGCTGCAGGCCTTCGCCCGCTCGGTGTCGGGCGGTCCCGCGCCCGCGACGAGCGGCCGCGACAACCTGCGGAGCCTCGCGCTCATGGAGGCGGCGGGCCGCTCGGCGGCCTCCGGCCGTCCGGAGGACGTCGTCGTCCCGTCCTGACGCGCGGCGGCGGGGCGCCGCGGCCGGTCCCGCTTCGCCCCGTTTCGCGAAAGCGACAGTCTGCCGCCGACGTTCCGCGGCACCCTGTCGCGTTCGCGACGCTGACGGCGGGCCCGACCGCGGATGTGTCGCTTCGGCGGTACGGACTGGAGGCACGCTGCGGGCCCGACCCGCGCCTCCAGTCCGTCTTCCGGTCGCGCCCACCGCTCCGCGAAAGCGACAGTCTGCCGCCGACATTCCGCGGCACCCTGTCGCCTTCGCGACACCGACGGCGGGCCGGATCACGGATCTGTCGCTTTCGCGACGCCGACACCGGCCGGCGCACCAGCCGGCCAGCCCGTGTCACCCGGCCCCGTCCGCCGCGCGCGGGACACGCCCGGGGCTGGACACGACCCCCGCCCGAGCGTGTACGAAATGGGGAATGGCCAAGGACAGTCTCCCCGAGCTCGAACTCGCGAACGTCCGCACGCGAGAGGGCATCACGGACACCGTGACCGAGATCCGTCGTCGTGCGGACATCCCCGCGCGCACCCGTCTGGCGATCGCGAAGACCAAGCAGCGGTGGCACCGTGACCCCACCCCGCTCGTGGCGATGGGCATGATCGCCGCGGCCGGTGTCGCTGCGATCGTCGTCGGCATCGCGATCCGCAACAAGCCCGCCGGGCACCTGGCCGAGCCGCCCGTGACCTCGGCGTTCACCGCGCTGCTCCCGTTCGGCGCGCGCGGCGACGGACCCTCCGCCAAGGAGCAGGCGCAGCCCGGCCGGAAGGGTCGGAAGGCACGAGCGAAGGCGGCCGAGGAAGCCCTCGAACGGGACCCGGTGCACCGCGCACGGGTGAAGCAGCGCGCCGGCATCGCAGCCGTGCAGCGCCGTGCCGACAAGAACCGCAAGGCTGCGGTGAAGCGGTCGAAGCAGGCCGTGCAGGCCGCGGCGAAGGGCTGAGACGATGGCATCCGACCACGGCAAGCCCACCCCCGACGACTCCCGGAAGGCCGACAGCCCCGCCGACCTGCAGAAGCCGACGGTCGTCTACACGCTGAAGAAGACCCTCCGGGAGTTCTCCAGCGACCAGTGCACCGACCTCGCCGCGAGCCTGACGTACTACTCCGTCCTCGCGCTCTTCCCCGGGCTGCTGGCCGTGGTGTCGATCCTCGGTCTCGTCGGCCAGGCGGACAACACGATCAAGACCTTGCTCGACGTCCTCGGGAACGTCGGTTCGCAGCAGGTCGTCGAACTCCTGCGGGACCCCATCGAGGGACTCGTCCGGTCGCCTGCCGCCCCCGTGACGTTCATCGTCGGTGTCGTCGGTGCGGTGTGGTCGGCCTCCGGCTACGTCGGTGCGTTCGGCCGGGCGATGAACCGGATCTACAACGTCCGCGAGGGTCGCCCGATCTGGAAGCTCCGCCCGACCATGCTCGGCGTGACGCTCTTCACGGTGATCCTGCTCGTGCTCGGGCTGCTCGTGCTCGTGTCCGGCCCGCTCGCCCGCAGCTTCGGCGACGTGATCGGCCTCGGTGACGTCGCGGTCACGGTGCTGAGCATCGTGCAGTGGCCGATCCTGCTCGCCATCGCGATCATCGTCGTCGCGGTCCTGTACTACTGGGCGCCCAACGTCAAGCAGCCGAAGTTCCGGTGGGTGAGCGGCGGCTCGATCCTGGCGATCCTGATCTTCGTGATCGCGAGCGTCGGGTTCGGGTTCTACGTCGGCAACTTCTCGAACTACAACGCCACGTACGGCTCCCTCGGTGGGGTGATCGTCTTCCTGCTGTGGATCTGGATCACCAACAACGCGCTGCTGTTCGGTGCCGAGTTCGACGCCGAGCTCGAACGCGGTCGTCAGCTGCAGGCCGGCATCCGCGCCGAGGAGGACATCCAGCTCCCCGAACGCGACACCCGGCAGATCGAGAAGCAGGACGAGAAGCGCGCGCAGGACGTCCTCGACGGGATCAAGATCCGCGAGGGCGCCGACCGCCGCTGACGGAGGATTCCCGGGCGGTGCCGCTACGGTTCGCCCCGTGCCGACCTTCCTCGAGGGCCTCCCGTTCTGGTGGCTCGTCCTCGCGCTCTTCGCCGTGGTGTTCTGCCGCGCGCAGGCGACGTACTGGCTGGCGCGCGGTGCGGTCGCCGGGGCGTCGCGGTCGCGGTGGGGTCGCTGGCTCGACTCGGCTGCGGTCCGCCGCGGGTCGGCGTTGCTCGACCGGTGGGGGCTGCCGGTCGTCACGGTGAGCTTCCTGACCGTGGGCCTGCAGACGATCATGAACGCGGCCGCCGGGGTCGCCCGGGTGCCGTGGTGGCGGTACACGATCGCGATGGTGCCCGGGTGCATCGCGTGGGCGTTCGTCTACGCGACCGTCGGCATCGCCCTGTTCTGGGCAGTCGTCGCGACCGTCGCCGGGTCGCCGTGGGGCATCGTCGCGCTCGTCGCACTGCTCCTCGCCGCCGGGGCGGTCGTCTGGTCGGTGCGCCGTCGACGCCGTCCCACCTCGTCGTCGGTGTGACGGCCTGGAGGCACGGTGCCAGCCCGCCCCGCCGCCTCCGTAGGCTGGTGCGCATGACCGACACCGCGCCTCCCGTCCGTCCGACCGCCCTCGTCACGGGCGCGACCCGTGGGATCGGCCGGGCCATCGCGCTCGACCTGGGACGCACGCACCACGTGATCGTCGGCGGCCGCAGCGCGGACGCCGTCGCCGCGGTGATCGCCGAGCTGCCGAGTGCGGCGCCGTTCGTGGGAGACCTCGGCGCGGGGGACCTCCCGGCGCTGCCCGACCGGCTCGACGTGCTCGCGCACTCTGCGGGCGTCGAGCAGGGCACCACCGTCGCGGACACCCCGCGCGACGTGTGGGAGCAGGTCTTCGCCACGAACGTCTTCGCGGTCGCCGAACTCACCCGGGTGGCCCTCCCCGCGCTCCGGGCGGCACGGGGGATCGTCGTGCCGATCAACAGCGGCTCGGGGTTCCACTCCGGACCCGGCGGCGGCGTGTACGCCGCGTCGAAGTTCGCCCTGCGGGCCTTCGCGGACGCCCTGCGCGAGGAGGAACGGGCGAACGGCGTGCGGGTTTCGAGCGTGCACCCGGGCCGGACGGACTCGGACATGCAGCGGGCCCTCACCGAGAAGCTCGGCGAGGACTACGACACCGACTACTACCTCGCCCCGTCGGACGTCGCCGACGCCGTCCGGACCGTCGTCGACCTGCCCGAGCGGGGCACGATCGAGTCGCTGGCGATCCGGCCGACGCGGCGACGCTGACGGCGGTCCGCTCGCCCCCTCACCCGAGCTCGAGCCTGGCGGTGAGGTCGAGCCGCTCGAGGAACGCCTCGTCGTGGCTGACCACGACGAGGGCCCCGCGGTAGGCCCGCAGCGCGTCCACGAGCTGGTCGACGCTCGTCAGGTCGAGGTCGTTCGTCGGCTCGTCGAGCACCAGGAGCTGCGGCGGCGGGTCCGCGAGCACCAGGCTCGCCAGTGCGACCCGGAACCGCTCCCCGCCGGACAGCGCCCCGACCGGACGGTCGACCGTGTCCCCGCGCACCAGGAACCGTGCGAGACGGTTCCGCACCTCGGCCGGTGGCACGTGGGGCGCGTCCCGCCGGACGTTGTCGAGCACGGTCGCGGTGTCGTCCAGCGTGTCCTTCCGCTGCGGCAGGTACGCGATCCGGTCGACGTGCGGGACCGCCCGGGTGTCCGGCAGCGGGTGGTCCCGGGCGTCGGGCACACCGACGAGCTGTTCGAGCAACGTGGTCTTGCCGACACCGTTGTCGCCGGAGACGGCGATCCGCTCCGGCCCCTGCACGATCGTCTCGCGGCCCCGGACCGTGATCGTCGCGATCTGCCGCGACGCCGGGACGTCCGGGTCCGGCAGCGTCACGTGGATCGACTCGTCGGTGCGGAGTCGGAGCTGCGCCTCCCGCTTGAGCTCGAGCGCCGCGGCCTCGTCGTCGGCGTACCCGACCCGCAGTCGTCCGGCGGTCTCCTGCGCCTTCTTCCGCGCTTCGTTCGCGAGGATCTTCGGCATGGACCGGCCGGCCTTCTCACCGGCCTTGGCCCGGCGCGCGATCTTCGTCTCCGCCTCGATCCGCTGCCGCTTCTCGGTGCGGTGCCGCTGTTCGGCGACCCGGACCTCGCGTTCGACGGCGGCCTGCTGCACGGCGAGGTGCTCCTCGAAGGCGCTGAAGGTCCCGCCGAACACCGTCATGCTCCCGGCCCGGAGCTCGCAGGTCTCGTCGACGTGCTCGAGGAGCTCCCGGTCGTGGCTGACGACGACGAGGGTGCCGTGCCAGTCGTCGACCATGTCGAGCAGCAGCCCACGGGCACGGCGGTCGAGGTTGTTCGTCGGCTCGTCGAGGAACGCGATCGGCCGACTCCGCAGGCGGATCCCGGCGACCGCGACGAGGACGGCCTGGCCGCCGGAGAGGGTGCTCGCCGGCCGCTCGAGATCGGCCGTGGTGCCGGACAGGCCGATCGCGTCGAGCGCTGCGGCCGCCCGCTCCTCGAGGTCCCAGGCGTCACCGACCGCGTCGAAGTGCTCCGGCGACGCGTCCCCGCCGAGGATCGCCCGCAGCGCGGTGAGCGTCGGTCGGATGCCGAGCAGGTCGGCAACCGCGGCGTCGTCCCCGGTCTGCAGGCGTTGCGGCAGGTGGTCGACCGGACCCGACGTCGTGACGGTGCCCGACGTGGGGTGGAGCCGACCGGTGACCAGCCGGACGAGCGTGGACTTCCCGGCCCCGTTCCTCCCGACCAGGCCGGTGCGGCCACGGCCGAAGGCGGTGGTGAGGTGGCTGAGCGCGACGGTGCCGTCGGGCCAGGTGAAACTGACGTCGTTCAGGACGACGGACGGACTGATGGGCATGGAGATGCCTCCCCGGTTGTCGAAGCTGGGCGCTCGACACCGGACCCACCGCCCGGGGCGGTGGTGCGCCCGACGGGGCGCGTCATCACGGTGTCAGCGCGTGGGCTGAGCAGAACCGGTGATGGCCAGCAAGGCGTCTCTTCCGTCGGGGAGCCCCCGTGTCCGCCATCCGTGCTACCGGTCGGTCGTCCCGCCCCGGGAGCCCCGTGATGACGACGAGGTGCCACCACGCTACGCCCGCGTCCCGCGGACACGCAAGAGGTGACAGGCTGGGGGCATGCCGGAGAACCTGCTGCCGAACCCGACCGCGAACCCCGAGACGCTGCTGCCCGCCGAACCCGAGGTGGAGGCCGCGCTCGCCGCCGATACGCCCGTCGCGAGCGTCGTCGTGTCGCACCCGTCGTCGAGCCTGGCGTGGGCGCTCCTCGCCGACGAGGCCTGGGCGCGCGGGGCCACCCTCGAGTCCTACGCGTACGCCCGGGTGGGCTACCACCGCGGCCTCGACGCGCTCCGCAAGGCGGGGTGGCGTGGGGCCGGGCCGGTGCCGTGGTCGCACAAGCCGAACCGCGGCGTGTTGCGGGCCCTTTTCGCCCTGCGCCGCGCGGCTTCGGCGATCGAGGAGCCGGGCGAGCCCGAGCGCCTGACGGAGTTCCTGAACGCGAGCGACCCCGCGGCGCTGCCAGCGCTGTCCGCGGAGTCCGCCGAGTAGCCCCGCCGGATCGCGCCCCCGAACGAACATCGCGCCCCGCAGTGTCGGGGCGTGATGTTCGCAGCGGGGCGCGACCTGGCGCGGCGCCGCTGCGCGTCCGCGCCACCGTCCGCCGGGGTGCTGTCGGCGCTGAGCGCGACGGCCGGCCGCGGGGTCGGCCGTCGGCCATCCCGGGATCGCGCCCGTTGACGAACATCGCACCCCGCAGTGTCGGGGCGCGATGTTCGCAGCGGGGCGCGACCGGGCGATGTCGGACGGAACGCGCCCCTTACGCGAGCACGACGCTCCACGAGAACGCCTGCGGCCAGAGCTGGTGCTCGGGCAGCACATCGAGGCCGCACGCCCGGCTGCCGAGCCCGTGCTGCGCGGCGTCGAGGTACAGGTACAGGTGCTCCGACGCCGGCAGCTCGTACGGGTGCATCGCGCGGCCGATCTGCTGCGCGGTCCACGGCGAGAGCGTGAAGCCCGCCCGGTGCGCCCCGACGGTCGACACGGTGAGGTCGCCCACCGACAGCTCCCGCAGGTCGGGACGGTGCCCGGTCTCCTGCGGCATCGAGTACTCCACACCGAGCGACCGCACCGGAGCCGTGAATCGTCCGACCCGGGCAGCGTGCGACGAGTCCGCGTAGGACTCCAGCGGACCGGAACCGAACCACCTCGCGTCCCCCTCCGCGAACGAGGTCGGCAGGTCGAACCGCACGCCGATCCGCGGCCACGTCACGTCCCAGGCACCGAACGGCACGGCGTCGGTCTGCAGCAGCAGCCCGTCGTCCGTCAGGGTCCAGCGGTGCGTCACGTCGACGCCCCACCCGCTGTTCGCCGCCGCGACGCGGACACGCTGCTCCAGGCCGTGGTCGGTCCGCGACACCGACACGAGCCGGTGCGTGAGGCGGTCCAGGCCGCGCTCCCGCCAGCGTGTCGCCGACGCGGGAGCGGACGGGTCGCCGACGCCGTGGGTCAGCACCGGGTCGGCCGTCTCGTACCCGCCCTGCGACGCCAGACTGTCGTTGTCGGTCGGCGCGCGCCACAGTTCGAGCCGCGGCCCGGCCACCTCGTGCCCCTTCCAGGACACCAGGTCACCGCGGGCCGAGAACGTCCCGTCGCCGAGCCGGTCGCCGTCCCACCCCTGACTGGAGGCCCGTGGTGCGTCCGCCGGTCGGCTCGCGACGAGCGTCTGGGCGCGTGCCAGGACGTGGCCGGTGTCCGCCCACGAGGTCGGCCCCGCCAGTTCCGCCGTGACGTCGAACCACAGCTCATCGCCGGGAGCGAGCGTCGCGGCCTGGGCCTCGAGCACCTCGTCCGGTACGGGCACGGTCGCGGACTCCCGCGCCGCGACGACACCCGGGGCGAACCGACCCTCGTGCTCGACGACACCGTTGCGCGACAGGGCCCAGTGGAACCGGAGCCCGGCGGTCGACGCGGAGTGGAAGCGGTTCTCGACGAGCACGGTGCGGTCCGAGAGGGTGAACCGGATCGGGGCGACCACGGCCGCGAACTCGGCGAGTCCCGGGGTGGGGGAGTCGTCGGGCAGGACGAGGCCGTCCATCACGAAGTTGCCGTCGTGGATCACCTCACCGAAGTCGCCGCCGTAGCCGTAGTACGCCTCGCCGGAAGCGGTGTGCGTGAGGAGGCCGTGGTCGCGCCACTCCCACACGAACCCGCCGTGCAGCCGCGGGTACTTGTCCACCAGGGCCTCGTACTCGGCGATCTGCCCGGGGCCGTTGCCCATCGCGTGCACGTACTCGCAGTGGATGAACGGCTTCGACCGCTGGCGGGCAGCCTCGGCGGGACCGCAGCCGAGCAGGGGCGTGGCCGGACCGCCGCCGATCGACTCGGTCTCCTGCAGCGTCGGGTACATCCGCGAGTACACGTCGGTGTACTCGCCCGTGTAGTCGCCCTCGTAGTGGACGGGTCGTTCGGCGTCGCGGTCGTGCACCCACTGCGTCATCGCCGCGAGGTTCCGGCCCGTGCCCGACTCGTTGCCGAGCGACCACATCACGATCGAGGCGTGGTTCTTGTCCCGCTCGACCGTCCGCGCGATCCGGTCGAGGTAGGCCTCGCGCCAGTCCGGATCGTCCGAGGGGTTGCCGACCCAGTCGATGAACACGAACCCGTGCGTCTCAAGGTCGCACTCCAGGATCACCCAGAACCCGAGTTCGTCGGCGAGGTCGAGCACGCGTGGGTGCGGCGGGTAGTGCGAGGTCCGGATCGCGTTGACGTTGTGGCGCTTCATGAGCGCCATGTCCGCGCGGGCGTGGGCTTCGTCGAACACCCGACCCCGCTCCGGGTGGGTCTCGTGCCGGTTCACCCCGTGGAACACCACGCGCTCGCCGTTGACCAGGAACCGGTCGCCCGCGATCGCCACGGTGCGGAAGCCGAGCCGCAGCGAGACCGTCTCACCGCCCGCGTCGCCGCCCGCGTCGGTCCCGGTGGACACCGTCGCGTCGTACAGCTTCGGGAGCTCGGCGCTCCACGGTTCGACGCCCTCGACCTCGATCGGCGTGACGTCGTCGGCCGTGTTCCACACCACGGACACCCCGAGGTCGGGCACCACGAACCGCACCGGGAACACCGCGTCGAGCGTCGGGAACGAGATCGTCCCCGTACCCGTCGACGGCCGACCCGACGCCGCGGTGCCCGCGGTCGCCGCGGACCCGAGCGTCGAGGTCCAGCCGGCACGGACGAACACGTCGTCGACCGGGGCGGTGGGCCGCGCGAGCAGCGTGACGTCGCGGAAGATGCCGGGCAGCCACCACTGGTCCTGGTCCTCCAGGTACGAGGCGGCCGACCACTGGTGCACCCGGACGCGGACCTCGTTCGCGCCCGGTCGCAGCACCGACGTGACGTCGAACTCCGTCGCGAGCCGGGAGCCGGTCGCCCAGCCGACCTCGGCGTCGTTCACCCACACCCGGAAGTGCGACTCCACCCCGTCGAAGCGCAGGAGCACCCGGGCCGCCGCGTCGAAGGTCGTCGGCACGTCGAAGGTGCGCCGGTAGTCGCCGGTCGGGTTCTCCTCCGGCGGGTGTGGCGGGTCGATCGGGAACGGGTACTGCAGGTTCGTGTAGCTCGGCGCGCCGTGGCCGTGCAGCACCCAGTGCGCCGGCACCGGGATGGTGCCCCACTCGTCCTCCGGCCCGGGTTCCGGCACGTCCGCCACCGGTGACCACCGGAAGTCCCACTCCCCGTTCAGCGACAGGGAGGGGGCGTCGGTGTGCAGCCAGGCTCGTGGGGACAGTCGGGTGTCGGAACCCGGGGACGTGGAGGAGAGTGCGGCGATGGTCAACCCTTGACCGATCCTTCCGTGAGGCCCCCGCGCCAGAAGCGCTGCAGGACGATGATGGCGATGACGAGCGGGATGACCGAGACGAGCACCCCGCCGGTGGTGAGCTGGTAGAACTCCGGCAGCCGGTCGACCTGCGATCGCCAGTTGTTGAGCCCCAGTGTGATCGGGTACAGCTTCTGGTCGGCCAGCATGATGAGCGGCAGGAAGAAGTTGTTCCAGATGCCGACGACCTGGAACAGGAACACCGTGACGAGCGCCGGTGTCATCTGCCGCAGCACGATGGTGTGGAAGATCCGCAGCTCGCCGGCGCCGTCGATACGGGCCTGTTCGAGGAGCGCGGTGTCCACCGACGCCGCGGCGTACACCCGGCAGAGGAACAGGCCGAACGGCGAGACCAGGCTCGGGATGAGCACGCTCCAGTACGTGTCGGTGAGCCCCAGCGTCGAGAAGAGCAGGAACAGCGGCAGGGCCGTCGCGGTCCCCGGCACGAGCACACCGCCGAGGATCGTCCCGAACACGAGCTGCCGGCCCCGGAACTCGTACTTCGCGAGCGCGTAGCCACCCGCGGCGGCGAAGTACGTCGCCAGCACGGCGCCGACGCCCGAGTACAGGATGCTGTTCGCGATCCACCGGACGAAGATGCCGCCGTCGTACGTGAACACCTGCTGGAGGTTGCTGAACAGCGCGAAGTCGCCACCGAACCAGAAGCCGTTCGTGGCGAACAGCGCCCCGGTGGTCTTCGTCGCGGCGATGATCACCCAGTACAGCGGGACGAGGAAGTAGATGGCGACGATGACGAGGATGCCCGTCACGACGATCTGCGACTTCCCGGACCGGTCGAGCTTGCGGCGCTGATGTGCCGAGATCGACGTGGTGTCGAGCCGTTCCGCGTTGACGCGGGTAGCCGGCGCTTCGATGGCTTCGCTGGTCATGCGTCCGCCCCCTTCGTTCCGTTCTGCAGACCGGACCCGCCCTGGAGGCTCGGCGCGGCTTGGGTGGTGACCACCTGTCGGGCGGATGCGCGCGTCTGGAGCGCGCGCTGCGCCTCCAGGCCGTCCCGCTTCGCCCGCTTGCGGCGATCCCGTTCGTCCTTCGGCGGACGGTTCGTCAACGCGAGGAACGCGAACGACAGGATGAACGCGGCCAGCGCGATGATGACCGCCTGCGCGCTGGCGACGCCGTACTCGTTGAACGCGAACGCGTTCGTGTAGGCGGCGTAGTTCGGCGTGTACTCGGTGTCGATCGCGGGGGCGACCGTGGACAGGATCTGCGGCTCGGCGAAGAGCTGCAGTGTGCCGATGATCGAGAACACCGTCGTGAGCACCAGGGCCGGCGCGATGAGCGGGATCTGGATCCGCCACGCGACCTGGAACGCGTTCGCGCCGTCGACCTTGGCGGCCTCGTAGACCTCGCCGGGGATGGACTTCAGCTGCGCCACGATGATGAGCATGTTGTAGCCGGTGTACGTCCACGTGACGATGTTCGCGATCGACCAGAGCACGCTGTTCGCGCCGAGGAAGTCCGGCTGCAGCCCGATCGACTGCAGCAGGGACACGATCGGCGAGAGGCCGGGCACGTAGAGGAACGACCAGAGGATCGTCGCGATGACACCGGGGACGCCGTACGGCATGAAGTAGATCGCCCGGAAGAACCCGGGCCAGCGGGCGCTCGCCGACTCGAGCAGCAGCGCGAGGATCGTGCAGGCGATGATCATCACCGGGACCTGCACGATGCCGAACAGCAGCATGCGGCCGATGGAGGCGACGAAGCCGGCGTCGTTCAGCGCGGTGACGTAGTTGTCGAACCCGGCGAACCGGCCGGTGACGCCGTCCTCACCGAAGAGTCCCTGCCGGTCCACCGTGGTGAAGCTCTGGAACAGCGCGCTGACGATCGGGATGATGAACGTCAGCACGAACAGGGCGAGGAAGGGTGCGAGCAGGATCCACGGGGCGCGCTTCTGGGCGACTGTGGCCTTCGTGCTCGTGCGGAAGCCGTTCTTCGGCTGCGTCGTGGTCATCGTGCCGTCCTCACGCTGAGGCCCTTGTCCTTGAAGGACTGGACGATCTCCTTCTGGGCGAGCTCCACCGCGTCGGTGAGCTTCAGGCCGCTCGTGAGCTTGCGGCGGAACTGGTTCTGCAGGCTCGTGAAGGCCGACTGCGTCACGGGCGACCAGGACCAGTCGACGTTCTGCTCCTTGGCGGCGGGGACGAACACGTCCTCGTTGTAGTTCTGCCCGGAGAACCACTTGCTCGGCTTCTCGCGCTGCGCGCCGATGTAGTCCTTCGCGGGGGACCACCCGATGCCGCAGTGCTTGATCATCGCGTCGATGCCCTCCTTCGAGGTGGTCATCCAGGTGATGAACTCGAGCGCCTCCTTCGGGTGCTTCGAGTTGGCGAGCACGGCTGCCGTCGAACCGCCGATCGCACTCGAGCCGAAGCCGGTGTCGCCCCACTTCTGCATCGGCGCGACCTTCCACTTGCCCTCGCCGCCCTGCACCGACTCGATGAGGGCGTCACCCCAGCTCGCGCTCGTGACGGCCGCGATCTTGCCGCTCGCCGCCGAGGCGTACCAGCCGGGGGAGTACGCGCCGGCGCTCGTGTCGACGAGCTTGTCGTCGATGACGCCGTCGAAGAACTCCGCGACCATCAGGGTCTTGTCGTCGGTCATGTCGACGACCCACTCGTCGCCGTCGACCTTGAACCAGCGGGCACCGGCCTGCTGCGCGTACGCGGCGAAGGGTGAGGCGTCGGAGACCGGGAAGACCTCGAGGTAGTTCTGCGCACCCGTCTTCCGGACCTTCTCGGCGAGGTCGCGCCACTCGTCCCACGTCGTCGGGGGTTCGCCGCCCGCCTGCTCGAGCAGCGCGGTCTGGTAGTAGAAGCCCATGGGGCCGGTGTCCTGGGGGATGCCGTAGATCCCGTCGACGAACGAGACCTGCGCCCAGGCGGCGTCGTCGTACTTCGCCTCGTAGTCCTTCGCGCCGTAGCGGGCGAGGTCGACCAGGCCGTTCGCGAGCATGAACTCGGGGATCTGTCGCAGTTCGACCTGCCCGATGTCCGGGCCACCGCCCGCCGCCAGCGCGGAGTACATCTTCTGGTACCCGCCGCTGTTGCCCCCGGGGATCCAGTTCGCGTTCACCTGGATGTCCGGGTGCGTCTTGTTCCACACGTCGCAGACCTTCTGCAGGTCCTTCAGCCAGGCCCAGTAGGTGAGTTCGACCTTCTGGCCGCTCACGGCGGCGGGCACGAGGGCGGCCTTGTTGACGTTCGTCGAGCCGGGCACCGCGCACCCGGCGAGGAGTCCGGCGGCGGCCGTGCCGAGGCCGAAGCCCAACAGCTGTCGTCGTGATATCGGGCGTCGGTTCGGTTGTGGCGTCATTGCCTGGACTCCGGTTCGTCGTCGAGCGGGGTGCCCTCCAGCCAACCACAAAACCGAGCGCGGCTGTACTTTCGCGCAGACTCTGGACGTTCCCTCCGGACGTCGAACACCGTGCCGCGTCCGGGTGGAGTGTGGGCGAACACGAAACGTCGGGGTTCGTGACAGCCCCGGTGACCGTCCGAGAGGAGCTGCCATGACGTCGACCAACGCGACGAGTGAACTGCACGGGATCCTGGGGCAACGGCTGGAGGGCGGTGGCACGTGGGCGTGGGCCTACGCCGACGTGTCCGGCAACGTCGAGGATCCACGACGACAGGCGGCGCTCAAGCTCCGCGGGGTCGAGGAAGCGCTGCGTGCGCAGGGTGCGTCCGACGAGGTCGTCGACGTCATCGCCGAAGAGTTCGAACAGGAGCCCGGCGTCCCGTCGCCCGTCACCCGCTACGTGCTCGTGCACGACGGTGCCGTCGTCCTGAGCGAGGTGCTGCCGGGCCACCTGCACGGCGCGGAGTCCGTCGGTGTCGGCGCCGTGCCGGACCTCGTGCCGCTCGTCGCCCACCGCCCGGTCGACCTGCCGTTCCTGGTCGTGCACGCCGGCAAGGAGGGCGGGGCCTTCCGTGCGTACCGGCTCGGCCACGCGCCGGTCTCGCACGAGGAACAGCAGGTCGCGGGCCGGAACGACACCCTGCACTACGAGAAGGCCGGCACCGGGTGGAAGCAGCCGCACTGGCAGCAGCACACCGAGGAGATCTGGAAGCAGAACTCGTCGGAGACCGCCGCGGCCGTGGACGAGGCCGTCCGCACGCTCCGGCCCGGGCTCGTCGTCGTCGCCGGTGACGTCACCGCACGCGAGCTGCTCGTGAAGGCGCTGTCGAGCGAGAGTCGTGCACTGACCTCGGTGTTCCCGGGGGACCCGCGATCGGACTCTTCGTCGAAGCAGGCGTTCGTCGAGCACGTCGAGACCGCCCTCGCCCGTGTCGTCGCCACCCGGCGGCACGATCTCGAGGACCTGCTCCGCACCCACGTCGGGCGCGGCGACAACCTCGCGGTGACCGGGCTCGGGTCCGTCGTCGCCGCACTGCAGCAGGCCCAGGGCGCGGTCGTCGCGCTCGACGCCGTGGCGGTCGGGGACCGGACGCTCCTCGCGCTCGCCGGGGCTCCGTGGGTGGCGACCGCGCCGGAGCAGGCCACCGGGACGCCCGTGATCGGACCGGTCCCTGCCGTGTGCGCGCTCGTGCGTGCCGCGGTGCTGACGGACGCCGAGCTCCAGCTCGTCAACGCGGCGTCGCTGCCCGGCGGGGTGGCCGCGGCCGCGTTGCTGCGCTGGCCGGTGGGTCCGGCCGTCCCCGCGTGAGCCTGGGCTGATCGGGCGTACCTGGTCGAAACGGGCGTACTTGGGCGATCTTTTCGACCAGGTGCGCCCGTTTCCGCATTCCATCGCGGGCGTTCTGGGATGTTTCAGTCGTGCAGCGTCCGGTCGCGGCGGGGGACCAGGGGGAGCGCCAGCAACGGCAGGACCCCGACGATCGAGAACGACGCCGCGAACCCGAGCGCCCCCACGAGCGCGCCGACACCGGGACCGACGGCGCTCGCCGCGATGAACTGCCCGGTGTTCTGCGCCCCGAGGGCCCGGCCGGACCAGAACGGCCCCGCCGCCTCGGCCACGGACGTGTACGCGAGACCGTTGTCCGCCACGGTGACGCTCGTCGCGACGACCAGGAACACCGCGGCGGCGGCGAAGTGCGTCGTGTCCACCAGTGCGAGCAGCCCCATCACGACGGCGGCGCTCACCGCGACGATGCGCAGCGGCCCGACACGTGACCCGGCCCGGTCACTCCACGCGCCGACGAGGATCCGGCCGATCGCGCCGACGAACTGCGATGCCCCGACGAGCAGCCCCGCAGCGGGGGTCGACCAGCCGAGGCCCACGAGCCACACCAGGCCGTACGTCGAGAGCGTGAACTGGGGGACGACCAGCAGGACCGACACCGCGTGGATCCGCCAGAGGAACCCGTTCGCCCGGTACGGGTTCGCGACGTGCTCGACCGGGGCGTCCGCACGGGCCGGCCGGGGAGGGTTCGCGATGCCGATCGCGCACAGCACGGCGAGCACGGCGCACAGGACGATCGGCAGCACCAGAGCCGAGCGGATGCCGTCCGCCTCGGCGAGCTGCGGAACCGTGACCGCGGCGAGCGTCACCCCGAGCGGCTGCGACATCTGCCGGATGCCCATCGCGAGTCCCCGGCGCTCCTTCGGGAACCACCCCACCACGACCCGTCCGCTCGCGGCGTTCGTCGAGGCGCTCGTCATGCCGCCGGCGAGGAACGCCAGCCCCAGCAGCACCGGGTGGCCCGCAGCGGCCCAGGCCCCGACGACCGCCAGGGTCGTGAGCACCAGGCCGCCCGCGATGACGACGCGCTCGCCGAACCGGTCCGTGATCGCGCCCCAGGCGATGAGCGTGAGGACCATGCCGAAGGTCGGGGCCGCCGCGAGCAGTCCCGCCTGGGTGAGTGACGTGCCCTGGGCGTGCAGGTAGGGGATGAGCAGCGCGGGGGCGGACACCACGAGGGTGCCGGCGGCCTGGGCGGCGACGCCGAGGGCGAGCATCGTCCAGGCGCGGGAGGAGGGGGTCACAGCGATCGTTTCGGCTCGGAACTGATTGGGCGGTGTTGATCAACCCAGTCCAAAACGGTATACCAACTGGCGGTCAACGCTACTAGGCTGGATCGCCGTGACCGAGACGACCGATGCAGCGCCCGTGTCGCAGACGAGTCAGCTCTACGACAACCTGCGTGCCGCGATCCTGACCCTCGAGATCGCGCCGGGGGAGCGCATCTCCGAACGCGGCCTCGAAGCGCGGTTCCACGCCTCACGCACCCCCGTCCGCGCGGCACTCTCGCGGCTCGAACGCGAGGGGCTCATCCTGCACGAGGGTCGCTCGTGGACGGTCACCCCGATCGACCTCGACGAGATCGCCTCACTCGCCGAACTCCGCGGCGTCCTCGAACCCGCCGCCGCCCGACTGGCCGTCGCCCGCGCGTCAGAGCAGCAGCTCGCCGAGGTCCGCGCGCACCTCGACACCCTCCGGCCGACGCCCGACCAGCAGGCCGGCATCCGGATGGGGTCGACGTTCCACCTCGACCTCGCCGCTCTCGGCGGCAACCGGTTCATCACCGACGCCATCGCCGACGCCCTCACCCGCCTGGAGCGGACGCGCTGGATCGAGGTCCGCACGCCCGAGGCCCGGGACGCCGCTTGGGAGGAGCACAGCGCCATCATCGACGCCGTGCGCGCCGGGGACGGGGACCGCGCTGCTGACCTGCTCGCGGCGCACGTCGCCGGCACGAACGACCGCCTGCTCGCGTGGATCGCGCAGGAGCGTCGCCGTCTGCGTGGCGCGGGCATGGCGATCGTGGGCAGCACCGAGCGCTGACCCGCTCACGCGCGCCGCGTGCCCTGAAGGCGACCGATCTGCAGGAGGCACGGCGCGGGGCGGACCCGCACCGTGCCTCCAGGCTGGTGACTACGGTCTCGTCGCTGCGTCCTCAGCCGCGTCGATCTGGTCGAAGATCCAGGCGTTGCCGCCGTCGGTGTGGTCGAGCAGTGCGTCGCGCACCTCGGCCTCGTCGGTGGTGAGCCGGATCGCGCTCTTGCTGCCGGACCGTGTCGATTGGGACATCGCGTCTTCTCCTGTGTGTGTGGGCATCGTGGTCGATGCGGGCGACCTGCCCGCCAATGCGCTTCCTCACGGGACGTACTGAGGTCGCACCAGTGTGCGGGCGCTGTCCGGATCGCGCAAGGGATTCCGGTCACATGTGGAAAAGTCCCGGCATGCAGCATGCCTAGGATGGTCCGGCCGCACGGCTCGCGGCACGGAACCAGCGGACGTCGGACGGGAGGCACGGCTTGGCCGAGCAGCGCACCGCACCTCCCACGGTCTACGACGTGGCTTCTGCCGCCGGCGTCTCGATCGCCACGGTCTCGCGCGTGCTGCGCACGCCCGACGCGGTCCGCGAGGGAACCCGCGACCGGGTGCAGGCGGCGATCCGGACCCTCGGCTACGTGCCCTCCGGCAACGCCCGGGCCCTCGCGGGCAAGCGGACCGGCGTGGTCGGACTCCTGCTGCCCGGGTTCGACGTGGTGCCGGACGAGCGACCCGACCTCGTGACCGACGGTGGCGTCCGCGTGGTCGACGACCGACGGCACGTGACGCAGCCGTTCTCGTCCAACCTGTACTTCGACGAGGTCCTGCGCGGCGCCGAGACCGAGGCGTGGCAGCGCGGTCTGGCGCTCATGGTGGCGGCGGGGCGCGGGTCCTCCCGGGACGTCATCGTCAACGACGTCGCCGGACGGGTCGACGGTCTCGCGGTGCTGGCGCAGACGGTGCCGGACGACCTGCTCGAGCACGTCGCCAGACGGATCCCGGTCGTGGTGCTCGCCGACGACCGTCGCTCGCACGGCTTCGACTCCGTGAGCGTGGACAACGCCGCGGGGATGCGCACGCTCGGCTCGCACGTCATCGGTCGGCTCGGCATCCGGTCGTCGCTCGTGTACCTGGCCGGACCGATCGACTCCCCGGACGACATCGAGCGCTCCGCGGGCTTCCGGCAGGCGCTCGACGACCACGGGGTCCCGGCCTCGGCGGTCCGGGTCGTGCACGGCGACTTCGGGCGGGCGCGGGCGCGGGAGCTCGCGGCGCAGCTGCTCGACGGGGAGGCCGTCCCCCGGGCGATCGTCTGCTCGAACGACCAGTCGGCGCTCGGGGTGCTCGACGCCGCGGTCGCGCGGGGTGTGCGGGTGCCGGAGGACCTCGTCGTCACGGGGTTCGACGGCATCGACGCGGGGCGGTTCTCGGTGCCCAGGCTGACCACCGTGCACCAGCCGATGGGGGAGCTCGGGCGGGCCGCCGTCCGGGCGATCGTGGACCGGCTCGAGCGACGTGAGGGGCCGCCGCGGGCGATGCGTCTGCCCGTCGAGGTGCTGCTGCGCGAAAGCTGCCCGCCGGCGCTGTAGGGGTGCGGGGTGGTCGCACGACATGCCGTCCGCCTGTCACCGAGAGGGCGCAAAACGTCGCGCTCGCTGCCCGGCGGCGGCACTTCCTGCCCGCTCGGCGAACGTGAGCGGCACGTCGTGCCCCCTCGCGGACCGGGTGCGACCCGGCGCCATTCGCACGGTGCGCCCCGCGCCGAGAGAGCACAAAACGTCGCGCTCGGCGTCCGCAGGCAGCGCTTCCTGCCGTCTCGGCGGACGTGAGCGGCACGTCGTGCCCCCTCGACGACCGGGCGCGATCCGGCGCGGCCCGCCGCGCCAGTGCGACCGGGGCGCGACCCGCCGCGCCAGTGTGCGAGGTTCCGCGCACTGTGCGGCGCTCGGACCCTCGCACGCGGGACGGAACCTCGCACACTGCGATCCGAACCGCGCCAGCCCGTGCCGCCCCGGTTCACAAACCACCCGGTTGCGCAACGCGATGTAAGCGCATACATTGTCCCAGTACCCACTCGACACGGAGGTCGACCGAGCAATGACGCTTCCCCCACAGCGCACGCGCGGGCAACACGAGCCGCGCACCCCGGGCACCCGCCGGGGACGGCGTGGCCGTCTCATCGCGGCCATCGCCGGCATCGCGGTCGTGGCCCTCGCGGCCACCGGCTGCAGCATCCAGGTCCGGTCCCAGCCGGACCCGAGCATCGGCAAGGACACGATGCTCATCAACGCGGACCACGGCAACCCGCTGTTCGACCGCAACTTCAACCCGTACATCGCGAACGCCCGCACGGCGTCGAAGTGGATGTACGAGCCCCTCATCGAGGTGAACCCCCTCGACGGCAAGCGGAACCCGTGGCTCGCGAGCTCGTGGTCGCAGCCGGACGCGAAGACGATCGACATGACGATCCGCAGCGGCGTCGAGTGGTCGAACGGCGACCCGTTCACCGCGAAGGACGTCGTCTTCACGTTCGACCTGCTCAAGAAGTTCCCCGCGATGGACATCAAGGGCGCGTGGCAGCACATCGACACGATCGAGCGGAAGGGCGACCACGTCGTCTTCCACCTCAAGTCGGAGGACGTCCCGAGCCTGACGATCATCGGCCAGACGTACATCCTCGGCGAGAACCACTGGGGAAAGGTCAAGGACCCCACCACCTGGCGTGACCCGAACCCGGTCGGCACCGGCCCGTTCGTGCTCGGCAACTACACCGACCAGCAGTACTCGATGGACAAGAACCCGAAGTACTGGCAGGCCGACAAGATCGCCATCAAGCACCTGATCCTGCCGGCGACGAACACGCAGCTCGACACCGTCACGCGCGGCTACGACTGGGCGTACTCGTTCATCTCCGACGTGAAGGGCACCTGGGGTGCCGCCTCGAAGACGAACACGTACTGGTTCCCGCCGGGCGGTGTGATCGGCCTGATCCCGAACCTCACGAAGGCGCCGTACAACGACGTCAACGTCCGCCGGGGCATCTCCCTCGCGCTCGACCGTGACGGCATCGCCGAGACCGCGACCGAGGGCAACCTCAAGGCGGCGGCGCAGACCGGGCTGATCCTGCCGAACCAGGAGCAGTACGTGAACGACGACATCCCGAACAAGGGTGTCGTCACGCAGGACACGAAGGCGGCCATCGCCAGCTTCGAGAAGTCCGGCTACACGGTCCAGGACGGCAAGATCGTCAAGGACGGCAAGCAGCTCGAGATCAACATCATGACCGCGAACGGCTACTCCGACTGGCTCCGCGCCGCGCAGGAGGTCCGCCGCAACCTGACCGCCATCGGCATCAAGGTGACGATCCAGGCGCCGCAGCCCGCCGGGTACCAGCAGAACATCAACAACGGCACGTTCGACATGGCGATGGGCGGCATGGGCAACGGCGACGTCTACCAGGCGTTCAACTCCCTGCTCAGCACCGACTTCTACCAGCCGGTCGGCAAGTCGACGGTGAACAACTACGAGCGGTACAAGAACGCCGACACGCAGAAGCTCCTCGACGAGTACAAGGCGACGACGGACACCGCGAAGCAGCAGGAGATCCTCGACCAGCTGCAGGAGGTCGTCTACAACGACCTGCCCGTGATCGGGATGTACTACGGCGGGCTCTGGGGCCTGTTCAACACCGGCAAGTTCGTCGGGTGGCCGAGCGCGAAGGACCCCTACATGGCGCCGCAGAACTACGACTCGGCCCCGTTGCTCATCTTCTCCAAGCTGCGACTGCGTGACAGCGCCGCCGGGCAGAAGATCCTGAAGGAACAGGACGAAGCCAAGTGAAGTACATCCTCCAGAAACTCGTCCTCTTCGTCCTGACCCTCTGGGCCGCGGTCACGCTGAACTTCGTGCTCCCGCGACTCATGCCGGGCAGCCCGACCGACGCCGCCCTGGCGAAGCTCAGCCAGAACGGCCCGGTCACCGACGCCACCAAGAAGGCCATCGAGGCGCAGCTCGGCGTCCCGACCGGCAACCTCTGGGACCAGTACGTCAGCTACCTGCACCAGGTCGTCACGCTCGACTTCGGCACGAGCTACACGTTCTACCCGCAGCCGGTCGGTGACCTCGTCGCCCGAGCGCTGCCGTACACGCTGATCCTGGTCGGCGTGGTGACGATCCTCGCCTTCGTGCTCGGCACCCTGATCGGTGTCGGTGCGGCCTGGAAGCGCGGCACGTGGCTGGACTCGCTCCCGACGCTGTCGGGCTCGTTCATGTCGACGTTCCCGTACTTCTGGACGGCGCTCCTGCTCCTGTTCTTCCTCGGCTACGTGGCCCACTGGTTCCCGACGACGGGCGCCTACTCGGCGACGACGACACCGGGGCTGAACGGCGCGTTCATCGGGGACGCCCTGCAGCACGCGGTGCTGCCGGCGGTCACGATCCTCGTGACGAGCCTCGGTGGCTGGATCATCGGCATGCGCAACGCGATGATCAACACCCTCGGTGACGACTACGTGACCTTCGCCGAGGCGAACGGTCTCCGCGGCCGCACCGTGGCGATCCGGTACGCGGCCCGCAACGCGATCCTGCCGAACCTGACCGGTTTCGGCCTGGCACTCGGTGGCGTGGTCGGCGGTTCGGTCCTGGTCGAGCAGGTGTTCGGCTACCCGGGCATCGGCTACCTGCTGTTCAACGCCGTGATCGGGCAGGACTACCCGCTCATGCAGGCCCTCTTCCTGATGATCACCGTGTCGGTGCTCATCGCCAACTTCATCGTGGACGTCCTCTACGGCGTCCTGGACCCGAGGACGCGTCGATGACCAGCAACGCAACCGTCGCAGTGCGGACCCAAGACAAGCAACAGAACCAGAACGACGAGCAACGGGCGCCGTCCAAGCTCAAATCAGCAGCAAGACAGTTCGGCGTCGTCTGGAGCAACACCAAGGCCCGGATCGGCATCATCATCCTCGCGGTCTTCGTCGTCGTGGCGATCGCAGCCCCGCTCCTCGCCCCGTACGGCGCCAGCCAGAACGGCTTCGCCCGGAGCGCGGACGCCAGCTGGGCGCACTGGATGGGCACGACCGCCGCCGGCGAGGACGTCCTGTCCCAGATCATCTACGGCGCCCGGATCTCCGTGCTCGTCGGTGCAGTCGCGGGACTGCTGTCCACGCTCGTCGCCGTCGCGATCGGCCTCAGCTGGGGCTACGTCCGCGGCTGGATCGCCGAGGTCATCGGGTTCATCGTGAACCTCTTCCTCGTCATCCCGGGCCTGCCGCTCATGATCGTCATCGCCGCGTACCTGCAGAACGGCGGCATCGCGGTCATCATCGCGGTGATCGTGGTCACCG
The DNA here is from genome assembly GCF_040544915.1 of Curtobacterium sp. 1544. Classification (NCBI taxonomy): domain Bacteria; kingdom Bacillati; phylum Actinomycetota; class Actinomycetes; order Micrococcales; family Microbacteriaceae; genus Curtobacterium; species Curtobacterium sp. 1544. The sequence goes on along the minus strand of NZ_JBEPKX010000019.1, from coordinate 26,384 downwards.
GCTGGGCCTGGGGCGCTCGCGTGCTGCGCAGCCAGACACAGTCCCTCCGCGGCCGTGACTTCGTGACCGCCGCGCAGTTCTCCGGCGAGGGCGCGACCCGCATCGTGTTCCGCGAGATCCTGCCGAACATGACGAGCCTCATCGTCGGCTCGTTCTTCGGTGCGGCCACGAGCGCGATCCTCGCCGAGGCGGGCCTCGAGTTCCTCGGGCTCGGTGACTCGTCGATCGTCAGCTGGGGCACGATCCTCTACTGGGCGCAGAACTCCAACGCGCTGCTCACCGGTCAGTGGATCCTGCTGTTCGCACCGGGTCTCTGCATCGCACTCCTCGCGATGAGCCTGACCCTGATCAACTTCGGCGTCGACGCCGTGTCCAACCCGCGGCTGCGCGAGGGCGCGCGCCGGAAGAAGGAGAAGACCGCATGAGCGGGTCGCGTGCACCGCAACCAGCAGACGGCCTGGAGGCGCGGGACGGCGCCGCCACGCGCCTCCAGTCCGACTCCACGAGCGCCACGCAGGACGTCCTGCTCGACGTCCGCGACCTGTCGGTCGTCTACGAATCGGCCGGCCAGACGGCCGTCCAGGCCGTCGACCACGTGTCGTTCCAGCTCAAGAAGGGCGAGTTCGTCGGCCTGGTCGGCGAATCAGGCTCGGGCAAGTCGACCCTCGGCTACGCGTTGACCCGGCTGCAGAAGCCGCCGGCGCGCACGAACGGCGGGAACATCTTCTTCGGCGGGCACGACATCCGTGACCTCGGCGACGAGGAGCTCCGTCAGCAGCGGCAGGGCGGCTTCGCCATGGTCCTGCAGTCCGGCATGAACGCGCTCAACCCGGTGCGGACCATCCGGAACCACTTCGTGGACGTCTTCAAGGCGCACGGCCACGTGCCGCGCGAGCGCTGGGACGCCCGGATGAAGGAGCTCATCGAGAAGGTGAAGCTCCCGACGGCGATGCTCGCCCGCTACCCGGGGGAGCTCTCCGGCGGTATGCGGCAGCGCGTGTCGATCGCCCTGGCGCTCTCGCTCGAGCCCCGCCTGATGGTGTTCGACGAGCCCACCACGGCGCTCGACGTCCTCGTGCAGCACGCGGTGATGGACACCATCATCGAGCTGCAGCAGTCCGAGGGCTTCACTGCCGTCCTCATCAGCCACGACCTCGGCATCGTCCTCGAGGCCACCGAGCGCGTGCTCGTCATGCACGAGGGGCGCATCGTCGAGGACGGCGGCTCGAAGGACATCCTGCGCGACCCGCAGGACGAGTACACGAAGATGCTGCTGTCGCACTACGCCGACCCGCGCGCCGAGGTGGTCTCGCTCCCCGGCTTCCCCGACCGGTCGCTCCGTGACCCGGCGGCCACCCGCCAGGAGACCACGTCGTCGTTCAGCACGGTCGGGTCCCGCGAGCGCAGCGCCGCCCGCAACCCGATCGTCGTCGACCACATCGTCAAGACGTACCCGGCGCCCCGTCGCGGTGAGCAGCCCGTGCAGGCGGTGCGCAACGTGTCGTTCACCCTCGAGCCCGGGCAGTCCCTCGCCCTCGTCGGCCAGTCCGGTTCGGGCAAGTCGACCATCGCGAAGCTGCTCACCGGTGTCGAGAAGCCGACGACCGGCACGGTCCGGTTCGGCGACAGCGACGTGGCGAAGCTCGGGCGGCGTGGGCTGAAGGACCTCCGCTCCGAGGTGCAGATGGTGTTCCAGGACCCGTACGCGGCGCTCAACCCGCTGCACACGGTGGAGTACACGCTGTCCCGGCCCATCGCGAACTACACCGGGCTGAAGGGGCAGGACGCGCGACGCCGCGTGCTCGAGCTGCTCGACACCGTGGGGCTCACCCCCGTGGAGCAGTTCGCGCAGAAGCTCCCGCACCAGCTGTCCGGCGGGCAGCGGCAGCGAGTCGTCATCGCTCGGGCCCTCGCCTCCGACCCGCAGGTGATCATCGCCGACGAGCCGGTGTCGATGCTCGACGTGACGCTCCGTGCCGGGGTCCTCGCGCTCCTCGAGGACCTGCGCGAGCAATGGGGCGTCTCGCTCCTCTACATCACGCACGACCTGCTCAGCGCACGCCTCATCACCGACGACATCATGGTGCTGCACGACGGCGCGGTGGTCGAGCGCGGTCGCACGGCCGAGGTGCTGCAGAACCCGCAGGACCCGTACACGATCGACCTGCTCGACGCCGTGCCGAACCCGCGCCGCGCCCTCGCGGAGGGTCGCCTGTGAGCCTCCACGCGTTCCCGTCGGTCGCGGCGTTCGGGCACCAGCCGACGCCCGACGACGTCGACGTGGTCGGCATCGACCTGCCCGTCGGCCGGCTGACTGCCTACCGGGTCGTCCCGTTCGGCCCGTCGAAGGGGACGGTGCTCATCGTTCCCGGGTACACGGGTTCGAAGGAGGACTGGCGCACCTTCATGCCGCTCCTGCGCGACGCCGGCTGGACCGCGGTGGCGATCAGCCGCCGCGGCCAGGCCGACTCGGCAGCGCCGGACGACCGCGGGGCGTACACGCTCGACCAGGAGGCCGCCGACGTCGTCCGCGTCGCCGCCCTGCTCGACGACGGCGCCCCCGTGCACCTGATCGGGCACTCGCTCGGCGGCGTGATCGTCCGCGCCGCCGCGATCGCCTCGCCGTCGTCCTTCCGTGACGTGACGTTGTTCTGCTCCGGCCCGCACGGTTGGGCGAACCGCAAGGCCGCCGAGAAGACGATCGTCGCCGAGACCTGCAGCAACCGGGCGCTCTTCGACGCGCAGAACCCGCTCTGGGCCGGCCGCCCCGACGAGGAGCTGCCCGACGACCCGCGCTTCGTCCGGGAGCGCTTCGACCACACGAGCGTGCTCAGTGTGCTCGCCGGTGCCGCGATCCTCGAGGACACCACCGACGACACCGCCGCGCTCGCGAGCACCGGGCTCCCGACCCTCGTCGCGCACGGCATCTGGGACGGCGCCTGGCCGATCCCGTGGCAGCACGACATGGCGACCCGGCTCGGCGCCGACTACGCCGTCATCCCGGAGAGCTACCACGGCCCGCAGGTCGAGAACCCGCTCGGCACGCTCGCCGTCTTCGACACGTTCATGAGCAAGCACTGACATGAACGCCCACTGAAAGGACCCCGTCATCACCACGCTCGACTTCCCGAAGGGCTTCCTCTGGGGCGCCGCCACCGCCGCGCACCAGATCGAGGGCAACAACGTCAACTCGAACTGGTGGGTGCACGAGCACGAACCCGACACGACCATCGTCGAACCCTCCGGTGACGCCGCCGACAGCTACCACCGGTACCGCGAGGACATCCGCATCGCGGCCGACCTCGGGCTGAACTCCTACCGGTTCAGCATCGAGTGGGCCCGCATCGAGCCCGAGCGCGGGTTCGTCAGCCGCGCGGAGGTCGACCACTACCGCCGCATGGTGGAGACGTGCCACGAGTTCGGTGTCGAGCCGATCGTCACGCTCATGCACTTCACCGTGCCGCGCTGGTTCGAGCGCGACGGCTTCTGGCGCGCCCCCGACGCCGCCGACCTGTTCGCCCGGTACACCGAGGCCGCGCTCCCCGTCGTACAGGACGGCGTCCGCTACGTCTGCACGATCAACGAGCCGAACATCGCGGCGATGCTCGCCGGAGGCGAGGACGCCGCGAACCTGGTGGCCTACGGACTGCCGAACCCGGACCTCGGGGTCGCCGACGCCTTGCTGGCCAGCCACAAGCGGTCGCGAGAGGTGCTGGGACAGGTGTCGGGCCTCCAGTCCGGGTGGACCATCGCGACGCAGGCCTTCAAGTCGACCGGCGAGCCCGGCGCGGACGAGATGCTCCGCGAGTACGGGTACCCGCGCGACGACTGGTACCTGGAGAACGCCGCGGGCGACGACTTCCTCGGCGTGCAGGCGTACACCCGCACGTTCATCGGCGCTTCCGGACCGGTTCCGGTGGCCGACGACGTGGAGACGACCCTGACCGGGTGGGAGTTCTACCCCGAGGCCTCGGCCGACGGACTCCGGAGCGCGTGGGAGCTCTCCGGCCACGTGCCGCTGATGATCACCGAGAACGGCATCGCCACCGCGGACGACTCCCGTCGCATCGCGTACACGCAGGGTGCCCTCGAGGGCATCCACCGCTGCATCGAGGACGGCATCGACGTCCTCGGCTACCAGCACTGGTCGCTGCTCGACAACTACGAGTGGGCGTCCGGCTTCCGCCCGACCTTCGGCCTGGTGTCGTGGGACCCGGTGACGTTCGCCCGGACGCCGAAGGACTCGGCGCGCTGGTACGGGCGGGTCGCCGCCGCCAACGCGCTCGAGGTCACCACGACCGCTCAGCCGGCCGCGTAGTACTGCGCCAACTGCTCCGCGACCGCCCGGTCGCGGAGCAGTTCCGCTCGGTCGGTGGCCGTCGATCCCTCGTCGTCCTGCGCGTTCACGTCGACGTCGAGTGCGAGGACCGAGCGGACCGTGTCCACGTCGCCGGAGTCCACCGCGGCGATCAGCAGGGTCGCGCCACGCGACCCGACCGCCCTGGTGTCCGCACCCACGGCGGCGAGCGAACGCACGACCGCGCCGTGCCCGCCCCACGCAGCGCGGACGATCGGGGTGTTGCCGTCGGCGTCCCGTGCCTCCAGGTCGGCGCCCGCGCCGGTCAGCACCTCGACTGCCCGCCGAGCGTCGCGGTCGATCGCCAGCGTCAGCGGCGTTCGTCCCTCGACGTCGGGGAGTTCGATCGACGCACCGCGGCGGAGGAGCTCCTCGAGCATCTCCGGCCGGTCGAACCACGCCGCCGCGTGCAGCGGCGCGAAGCCCCAGCGCGGGTCGAGGTCGTCGACGTCGCTCGCGTCGTCGGCCAGGTGGAGCCCGCCGAGGTCGCCGTGCGCGGCGGCGCGGACGACCTCGTCCGCCCACTCGACCCACCCGTCCGGTACCGGGCCGTGCCAGCCGCGTGCCGGACGGTCCGCGAGCTCGTCGAAGGCCGACTCCGGGACGCTGCGCACCGACACCCGGGCGTCCGTGAAGCGGATCGCGACCTCGCCGACGGGGGAGACGAGCAAGCGGAGCTCCCAGGCGTCGAGGCCGCCCACGTGTTCGAGCTCGCCGCGGGCGATGTGCGCGTCGCCGGCGAGCAGGTCGGCGGGATCGACGGTCGGCGGGTCGATCACGGCGTCGTCGAGGCGGAGGGTGACCCGGGCGTGGTTCCAGCGCCGCCAGAGGCCGTCCGCAGTGTCGAGCACCTCGTCGTTGCGGACGACGACCTCGGCGTGCACGGTCACCGGGTCCGGGGTGCCGTGCCCGGGGAGGTCCGTGGCGGACGTCTCGGCGTCCTCGTCGGGCTCGGCTGCCGGACCGCCGTGGCGAGCGGAGGCCTCGACGGTGAGGGAGGCGATCCGGGCGTCGACCCAGCGCACGGTGGCGAGCGCCGCGACGGGAGGTGGGGCGTCCTCGAGCAGGCGGACCAGGTGCTCGGTGGCGCCCTCGAAGTCCTCGAGCGACACGTAGCCGACCGCGGGCCAGTTCACTCGACTCCATCGCACGAGGTCGACTGTACTGCCTCTGATCCTGGCAACCAGTATGTGATACTGGTATTCTGACCGTATGAACCCGATCCCGACTGTTCCGCGCGTCGTCCTCGTCACGGGAGCTGCCGGGTACATCGGCTCGCACGTGGCACGGGTGCTCCGGCAGCGGGGTGAGACCGTCGTCACCGTGGACGACCTCTCCACCGGCTCGGCGTTGCGGCTGGACGAGCCCCTCGACCTCCGTCTCGACCTCGCTTCGCCCGAGGCGCTCGGCGAGCTCGAAGCGGTCCTCTCCGGCTGTGGTGTGACCGACGTGATCCACCTGGCCGCGATGAAGCAGGTCGGAGAGTCGGTCGCGCGGCCCACCCACTACATGGGCCGCAACGTCGGTGGTCTGGTCCACCTGCTGACCGCGATGGAGCGGTGCCGGGTCGAGCAGATGGTCTTCTCGTCGTCAGCGGCCGTCTACGGTCAGACGACCGTCCCGCTCGTCGCGGAGGACCACGCGCTCGCACCCGTCAACCCGTACGGGCAGTCCAAGCTCATCGGCGAGTGGATGACGGAGAACGCCGCGCGCTCGTGGGGGCTGCGTGCCGCGAACCTCCGCTACTTCAACGTCGCCGGCGCCGGCTGGCCGGAGCTCGCCGACGACGGCGTCGCGAACCTGATCCCCATCGTGCTCCGCGCCGCGGACCGGGGCGAGCCGGTGCGGGTCTTCGGCACCGACCTCCCGACGCCTGACGGGTCGTGCGTGCGGGACTTCGTGCACGTCCTCGACCTGGCGCACGCGCACGTCGCAGCGCTCGACCACGTCCGGACCACCGCCGGAGCGCGGGCGTTCAACATCGGGACCGGCACGGGCACCTCCGTGCGGAGCGTCATCGAGGTCGCCGAAGCCGTGACGGGCCGTTCGATCACCGTGATCGAGGACGCGCCCCGCGCCGGCGACCCGGCGACCGTCGTCGCCGACCCGACGCACGCGTACCGGATCCTCGGGTGGACGGCACAGTGCTCGGCGTTCGATGCAGTGGACTCGGCGTGGCGCGCCCGTACGGGCGTCCGGGGCGCCGTTCCGGTCTGACCCGCGGGCACTCGGCGGCGGAGCCCTCCCGGCGCGCAGCGTGAAGGCCCCTCGGTCCACTGACCGAGGGGCCTTCGTCGTTCAGGTCTTGCGGGCCCGTCGAGCGGGCTGCGCGTCGAGGAAGTACCGGGCGCAGCGCTCCCAGACGCCCACGCGGTCGAAGTGTTCGTCGACCTCGGTGAAGGCGTTCGCGCGGACCCTGTCCCGAAGGGCCTCGTCGTCGATCATCCGATGGAGCGCCGCTGCGAGGGCTCGATCGTCGTGCGGTTCGACCAGGAGACCGGTCGCACCGTGTTCGACGAGGTCGACGATCCCGGTGCACGACGTCGCGACGACGGGGACGCCCGTCGCCCACGCTTCGAGGACCACCGTCGGCAGTCCTTCGCGGTAGGACGGAAGACAGAAGACGTCGAACGCGGCGAAGACCTCCGCGGGGTCCGCCAGGTTGCCGGCCCGGGTCACCCAGGGAGCGTCGAGCGCTGCTCGGACGTCGTCCGCGAGGTCGTCGACCCCCTCGTCCTGCCCGACGAGGACGAGCCGCGCTCGAGTGCCGACGTCGCGCAGCGCAGCGACGGCGCGGACGAGCTCCTCGATCCCCTTGTCGCGGGTGACCCGTCCGACGAAGCCGACGACGACCTCGTCGTCGTCGGCACCCACCCGCTCGCGCTGTGCGGCGCGCAGTACCTGGTCGGAGCCGATGGTGCCGGCGCGGTCACGGTCGACTCCGACCACCGATCCCTTGCCGATGACGTCGACCCCGGACACGTCGACCCCGAGTTCGCCCAGACGGTCGCGGAGCCCGTTGCTCACGGCGACGGTGTGGGTGGCGAGTCGGATCGCCAGACGCTCGGTCTCGAGCAGGAAGCGCCGGAGGATCCCCGTCGTGGTCTCGAGACGGAGGCAGTGCAGGATCTGGATGCGGACGGGCACCCGGCAGACCCACGCTGCGATGCCACCGAGCAGGGTCGCCTTGGGTGTCCCGTAGATCACCCGGTACGGCCGGACGTCGCGCATGAGCCGGATGAGCTGCGCGAGGGTCCGGAGGTCGGTCGCCGGTGCGGGGTCGCGCTCGAGGGAGAGCACGTGCGTCTCGACCCCCTCGCGCTGCCGGACGCGCTCGAGACGACCGCTGTCGTCCGAGGCGGTGCGCACGGGAGCGAGGGGGGTGCCGGCGAGGTAGCGGAGCTGGTCGCGCAGGACGACGTCCAGGGAGTAGTCCGTCTTGACGATCAGGGTTCCGGAGCGGGGTCGGGACACGGTGTCCTCCTGGGTTCGGGTGACGTGTGGGTCGATGTCAGCGCAGGTACGCGGGCGGGCGCAGGCGCCAGTGCCTGGCGGCCTGCGACGCCGTCCACGCCAGGTTGCGGAACCGCTGCCCCGCGACCGAGCGCCCCTGCGCGCGGGCGAGCGCCGTGCGGGAAGCGCGCACGCGCTGAGCGGAGACGCTGAAGGGGCTGGTCGACCTGCTGTGCATGGTCCCGTGGACGCGGTACTGGGTGAGCCGTTCGGGAAGGTTCGAGAGGCGACCGACGCGCGAGAGTCGGAGCCAGAGGTCGTAGTCCTGCATCCGGACGCAACGGCTGTCGTAGCCTCCGACCGCGTCGAGCGCCGTGCGCCGGAGCAGTACCGAGGAGTGCACGAGGACGTTCTTCCGCAGCAGTGCGGCGCCGAGGTCCGCGCTCGCGGGGTTGTCGATGGAGCCGATCGGCGTGCCCTCGGCGTCGACCACGGTCGCGCAGGTCCCGAGGGCGACGAGATCGGGTTCGTCGTCGAGGCGTGCGACCTGCGCGGCGAGCCGGGACGGTTCCGCGACGTCGTCGGCGTCGAGACGGCCGATGTACTCGCCACGGGCTCGGAGCACGCCCGCGTTGATCGCTGCTGCGCTCCCGGATCGTCGCGGCATCCGGACGACGCTCACGCGCGGGTCGTGGTCGAGCGTGCCCACGGCGGTCGGGTCGTCCACCACGACGATCACCTCGAGGTCGTCGTGGGTCTGCTGCAGCACGGAGTCGACGGCGATCTGCAGCCACGGGTCGAAGCGGACGGTCGGGACGACGAAGGACACACGGGGAGCGTTGGACACGGTTCAAGTATTGCATATCACGTGTCAGTATTGATATTGTTGACGCAACCCGAAAGCGAGTCCATGCCTTCCTCGAACTCCCGAGCGCTGCTGCGCCGTGCGACGCACCTCGTCGTCGTGACCCTCCCGGCGTTCGGCGGTCGTGGTGTCCAGTTCCTCGCCCTCGCGGCGATGGCGCTGCTCGTCAGCCCGGCGGACTACGGCCGGTTCACGACGCTGCAGGTGCTCGTCCTCGGGCTCGCCAGCATCGCCGGGTCGACGATGGGCACGTCGGCCAACGCGATCGCCGCCCGCGCGGCACGCGCCGGCACCCGGGACGTGCGCCCGATCCTCGCCAGCCTGCTGATCGGTCGCCGCCGCGTGCTCGTGCTGAACGCCCTCGTCTCCGTGGTCGCGGTCCCCGTCGGGTACGCGATCGTGGTCGAACTGCCGACCGCCACGGACGTCTTCGCCCTCGCGGGGTTCGGACTCCTGAGCGCCGTCCTGCCGCTGGGCGAGACCGTGGTGGCCGTCCTGGCGGGTACCGGCCGCTACCGGACGGCGTCGTGGACCGATGCGGTCCGCGCCGTGGTCGGCGCTGGCCTCGCACTCGTGCTGGGGATGACGGCGGGGCCCTGGTGGGCGGTCGTCGGGATGCTCTCCGTCGACGGGGTGATCGCAGCGGTCGCCGTCGTCGTCACCCTCACCGCCGTTCGGAGCGGCGCGGTTCCCGAGCCCGTCGCCGATCCGCGTGCGGGTCTGCTCGCGGGGTTCAGCGCGAACGTCATGGGGCAGGTCACCAACTGGATCGTCCTCTGGGCGATCGGGGCCGTCGGCGGCGCTGCCGGCCTCGGCGTCTACGGCGTCGCGCTCCGGTTCGCGTCCATCGTCACGCTCGCACCGCAGTACTTCGGCAAGACCGTCATCGGGCAGCTCGCTGCGCCGGACCCGTCGAAGAACCTCTGGACGCCGCGGTCGTTCGTCGCCATGCTCGGTGCGCTCTCCGTGTCGGGGTCGGCGGCCTCGCTCGGTCTGCTCGTCGTCGTGTTCCCCGCGCTGGCCGAACGCTACGACGGGCTCGTGGTGATGCTGTCCGCGGTCCTCATCGCGACCTCGCTGCGTGCCGTCCTCATCGGTCTCGGGCACGTGTGCGTCGCCCGTGGGCACTGGCGCACGTGGGTGCTCGCCGACGCGACGAGTCTGGTGGTCACGGTGTTCGGCGTGCTGCTGGTGCTCGGCGGCTCCGCAGGGGTGGCGGGCGCGACGCTCGTCGTCATCGTCACGGCGGCTGCGAACGCCGCCGGGATCGCGACCCGCTTCTTCGGTCTGTCCCGGCCCGGCGCCGCATGAGCGGAGGTCGCCCGGTGAGCGCCACGATCGAGTCCGACGCCGTTCGGTCGAGTCGTGCGACCGTCCACTGGATGCTCCGCGGGGTGGTGGTCCTCGCCGTGGTGCTCTCCGTCGTCTTCGCGACGGTGGTCGGCGGCCCGGTGGGACCGTTCACGCTGCCCGTCCTCGTGCAGGCCGTCGTCCTGCTCGTCGGGATCGAGGTGTCCCGCGCGTCCCGAACCGGCCTCCGCGTCGATGCGCTGACCCTCTTCCTCGGGTGGGAGGCTCTGCGCGGGTGCATCGCGCCGGTGATCATCCAGTGGTTCGGTTCTGGGAGCAACTTCTTCTGGCGGCCCGGAACGCACGCAGATGCCACGCTCGTCCTGTTCATCGGGGTGGCCTTCGCTGCTGCTGTGGTGCTCACGCGCGCGGTGTGCGGGGTGCTCGGTCAACGACGGGGCCAGGCCGATCCCGCCGATGTCGTCCGGGTGGCGGAACTGGTCAACGGTCCGATCGCGCCGGCGGTGCTCATCGTGCTCGGTCTCGTCGGCCTGGTCCTCCGGTTCCCGGACGTCGGTTCGGTCACCTCGTTCCTCTCCGGAGACATCGACGGGCTGACGGGCAACGACATCGTGCCGAAGGGGCCGCTGACGTTCATCGGGATGGTGATCCGTCCCCTGTTGGTCCTCGGACTCGCGATGCTGGCGCGCAAGCGTCACCAGGAGGGGCGCCGGATCTGGTGGGTCTTCCTCTTCCTCGCCGGAGCGGTGGTCTTCGCCCTCGGGTCCTACGGGCTGAACCGCGCCGCGATCGTGTTCGCCGTGATCGCACTCGTGCTCGTCCTCGTCGATCGCAGTCGACGCCGGATCGGTCTCGCGTCGTCACTGCTGGCCGTCGGTCTCCTCGGCGTGTTCTTCTTCGCGGCCGGCACCCTGCGCTCGACCCTCTGGCTCGACCGCACCGGTCTCGACGCACCAGAGGTCGGGATCGTCCCCGCCCTGCAGTCCGTGCTCGTGTACGCGGCGAGTCCGATGCAGCTTTCCGGTGCGATGCCCTGGGCGGAGGAGACCGGCGCGTTCGGCGGCGAGACGTTCGTGAAGTCGCTGCTCGGTCCGGTCCCCGGGATCCCGGACGTGTGGCGTGAACAATCCGGCGTCGCGCTCTTCAACCACGCCGTCTACCACAGCTACATCGGCCGGGACCAGCTCCTGCCGACGTGGTTCGAAGGATTCCTGTCCTTCGGCCTGCCCGGGGTCCTGGGTGTCGCGCTGGTGATGGGCATCCTGCTGTTCGTCAGTGACCGCATGCGGACTCGCCTGGGTTCCTTCCCCGCCGCGTACGGTGCCGCCCTCGTCGCGCTCTGGGTGAGCCAGCCGAGCGCAGTCGGCAGCTACTCGATCCTGCAGAACGCCATCTACTTCGCACTCCCTCCCCTCATCCTCGCCGCTGTGACGTCGCGATCCCGTCGACCGTCGAACCGCGCGGCAGCGGTCCCACCCACCACCTCCGAAAGGCTCGCCTCATGAAGGTCCTCATGCTCAGCGGCATCTTCGCCCAGTCCGCGGAGTACCGCGCCACGCACATGCCCGAAACGCCCGACAGTCTGCTCGCCGCCGGACTGTCGGAAGCGGGCGTCGACGTCACGGCCGCCGCGCCGACGTTCCGCGGTGACTGGAGCGAGTACGACGTGGTGCACCTCAACCACCTCATGAACGCCTGCGTCCGGTCACTCGTGACACCGCGCGCCCGTGTCGTCTTCACCCCGCACTTCAGCGGGTGGAAGCCGCTGCACCACCGGATCGCCCTCCGTGCGACGGAGCGTCGCGCGGACCGGCTCGTCGTCTTCACCGACGACGAGCGCCGTCGCCTCGGCGGTCGTGTCCCTGAGGAGAAGGTCGCGGTGATCCGCAACGCCCTCGACGTGCAGCACTTCTCCGCCGTACCGCGTCACCGCCCTGCGCCCGGTGAAGCGTGGGAGCTGCTGTACGTCGGGCAGCTCGTCGAGTTCAAGCGCGTACACCTCGCGCTCCAGCTGCTGCGGCGGATCCACGACCGAGGAGAGCGCGCCGTCCTCCGGATCGTCTCGCACCGGGAGAGCCTGCGCCCCGATCTCGAGGCGGAAGCGCGACGTCTCGGCGTCCACGACGCAGTCGAGTACGTGGGCGCCCGCGACCGGGCCGGAATCGGCGAGGAGATGCGACGGGCGCACATGCTCGTGCTGCCGTCGTACCGCGAGGGGCAGTCGACCGTCGCCGGAGAGGCGATCGTGAGTGCGCTGCCGGTCCACATGTTCGACGTCGCCGCCGCGGTCGAACAGGTTCCGCGTGGTCACGAGCTGCCGGCCATCGACGACATCGAGCGGTGGCTCGACCTCGGGGTCGAGCGACTTGCCTCCTACGAGGACTGCGCTGCTGCGTTCGCGGCCCAAGCGCCGGTCGAGCGGGGACTGCTGTCCCTCGACCGAGCAGTCGGTCAGCACATCGAGCTCTACGACGACCTCGTCCGCACCCGACACTGATTCAATAACATGTGATATATTCATACTCGACACCACCGACCAAAAGGAACCCGATGGACTTCGAATCGATCATCCGCCTGGTACGCCGAGGATGGGTCGCGCTCGCACTCTCGGCTCTGGTCGGAGGCGCCGCCGGCTACGCGTTGACCCTGATCCAGCCCGCCAGCTACGAGGCCGCCACGTCTCTCTACGTCTCGGTCCCGGGTGCGTCCAACTCGTCCGAGTTGGCGCAGGGGGGCACGGCGGCTGAGCAGAAGGTCCAGTCGTTCGCGAACGTCGCGGTCAGCGGTCGGGTGCTCGAGCCGGTCATCGCGGCCCTGGGGCTCGACACGACGGCAGAGGAACTCGCGAAGCGCGTCCGCACGCAGACCCCGATCGACAGCGTGCTCGTCAACATCACGGTGACCGACCGCGATCCGGCGCAGGCCGCCGAGATCGCGAACGGCATCGGAGAGAGCCTGGCGAAGGTCGTCACCACCGAACTCGAGGAACCGGCCGAGGGTGCGAGCCCGTTCCGGATCACGACCATCGAGCCGGCGGTCGCCCCGCGGTCCGCCGCATCACCGAAGCTCTCGGTGAACGTCGCAGCCGGGCTCGCGCTCGGTCTGCTGGCCGGGTTCGCGGCGGCGGCGCTCCGCACTGCCCTCGACAACCGACTCGAGTCCCGTACGGACGTCGAGACGCTTGCTGGGGCACCCGCCATCGGGGAGATCGCACTCGAGAAGTCCGTGCGGGACGACCCGCTCGTCTTCCGTGCGCAGCCCACCAGTCCGCTCGCCGAGGCCTTCCGTCGACTGCGCATGAACCTGCAGTTCCTCGAGATCGGCCGCACGTCGCGGAGCTTCGTGGTGACGTCGTCGATCCCCGGTGAGGGCAAGACCACGACGGTCGTCAACATCGCGCTCGCGCTCGCCGAGAACGGCCTGCGGGTCGCGCTCGTCGACGCCGACCTCCGGCGACCGCGCATCGCGGACGTCATGGGCATCGACGGGACCGCGGGTCTGACGGACGTGCTCATCGGACGCCTCGAACTCGAGGACGCCGAACAGCCGTGGGGGCGTGACGGACTCGTGGTGATGCCGTCGGGGGCGATCCCGCCGAACCCCACCGAGCTCCTCGGCAGCGGAGCGATGGCCGCCGTGGTCGCCGAACTCGAGCAGCGTTTCGATGTGGTCCTGCTGGACGCGCCTCCGCTGCTCCCTGTGGCCGACGCGGCGGTCCTGTCGAAGATCGCCGGCGGTGCGCTCCTCGTTGCTGCCCTCCACCGGACCACACGGAAGCAGCTCGCCGGCGCTCGAGCCGTCCTGGCGGACGTCGGCTGTGCAGCGGTCGGCACCATCATGACGATGGCGAAGGCCCGTCGACGGTCCGTCTACGACTACCAGTACGAAGCCTCCGCCACTTCGAACCGCCTGGTGGTGGACTCTGGGTCCAGTCCACGCCACAGCTGACCGGCCCGGATCGGTTGCGGCTCAGCGCGGCCCGCGGTACAGCACGATCTGCGTGTTCCGCTGCGGCCGCGAGCCGGCCTTCAACGAGATGGCGGCACCGGACGCCGTGGCAGCGAACACCCGGGCACCCGGTCGGCTGATGAGCTGGTCGGCCAGCGCGGTCTCGAGTTCGCTCACCCGCTGCCGGAGCGCCCGGTTCTCGTTCTCGAGGTCGAGCACGCGGCGGATGCCCTCGAGCGAGACGCCCTCGGACCCGAGCCGCGCGATCTCGCGCAGCTGCGCGACGTCGCGCATCGAGTACCGACGCGACCCGCCGCGCGTGCGGCCCGGCACGACCAGGCCGAGCCGGTCGTACTGCCGCAGCGTCTGCGGGTGCATCTCGGCGAGCTCCGCCGCCATCGCGATCGCGAAGACGGGCGAGTTCTCGTCCATGTCGGTCATGGCGTGTTCCTTTCCGTCGTTCGCGTGGTCTGAAAACCAGCCTGGAGGCACGGCGCGCGTTCCTGACGGAGCCGCGCCGTGCCTCCAGGCCGGGTTGTACTGCTGTTGTTGCGTGACGCTAGCTGCGCGCCTTGGCGAGGAGGTCCTCGCGGGGATCTTCATCGGGCAGGGTCTCGGCGAGGGCCTCGACGGCCTCCCGCTGCTTGTCCGACAGGTGCGACGGCACCGCGACCTGGACGGTGGCGAGCAGGTCGCCCGTCCCGTTCTTGGTCGTGACGCCGCGGCCCTTGACACGGAGGACGCGACCCGACGGCGTGCCGGGCGCGACCTTCAGCTTCACCGGGTCGCCACCGAGGGTGGGGACCTGGATCGTCGCGCCGAGCGCTGCCTCGACGAACGTCACGGGGACGTCCAGCCGGAGGTGCTGCCCGTCGCGTTCGAACACCGGGTGCTTCCGGACGGTGACGGTGACCACGAGGTCACCGGCCTCACCGCCGTCGGGAGAGGGTTCACCGCGCCCACGCAGGCGGATCTTCTGGCCGTCGGCGACGCCCGCGGGGATGCGGACGTTCACCGGACGGCCGTTGCCCTGCGAGAGCTTGACGGTGTCGCCGGCGATCGCCGTGGTGAAGTCGAGCGTCGTCGTCGCGGAGACGTCCCGGCCCTTCGTCGGTCCCCCGAAGCCGCGGTAGCCGCCGGAGGACTGGCCGAAGCCCCCGCCCCCGCCGAACATCCCGCCGAGGATGTCCTCGAAGCCGCCGGCACCGCCTGCTCCGCCCTGGCCGAAGCGGACACGCTGTCCGCCGCCGCCCTGGCCGAACATCCCGCCGAAGACGTCCTCGAAGCCGCCGCCCTGGCCCGGGCCACCCGCGGTGAAGCGGGCACCCGAGCCCATGGCGCGGACCTGGTCGTACTCCTGCCGCTGCTCCTTGTCGGAGAGGACGGAGTACGCCTCGCTGATCTCCTTGAAGCGGTTCTCGGCGGCAGCGTCACCCGGGTTGGAGTCCGGGTGGTACTGCCGCGCGAGCTTGCGGTACGTCTTCTTCAGCTCGGCGTCGGAGGCGTCCTTGGAGACCCCGAGGACCTTGTAGAAGTCCTTGTCGAACCAGTCCTGACTGGCCATGGATCACCTACCTCCTGTCCGGGTTCAGGCCGGGACCGCCACGGCGACCTTGGCCGCACGGAGGACGCGCTCGCCGAGCTTGTAGCCCGGCTCGACGACGTCCGCCACGGTCTGGCCGGTGGCGCCCGGGGTGGGGAGCTGCACGATCGCCTCGTGGATGTTCGGGTCGAAGGACTCGCCCTTCTCGCCGATCTGCACCAGCTTGAACTTCTCGAAGCCCCCGCGGATCTTCTGCCCGATGACCTGCATTGGGCCCTCGGCGAGGTCGCCGTGCGCCTCGGCACGGGTCAGGTCGTCGAGCGCCGGGAGGAGTGCACGCACGACCTCCGCGATCGCGACCTCGCGGTTGGCCTCGCGGTCGCGCTCGACGCGCTTCCGGAAGTTCACCAGCTCGGCCTGCGCACGGAGCATGTCCGCACGCATCTCGGCGACCAGGTCGCGGTCCTCGGTGCTCAGCTTGTCCTCGGCGATGCCACGGGCGGCGTCGGCGAGGAGTGCCTCGTCCTCCGGGGAGAGGTCGGTGGCACCCCCTGCCGGCGCGTCCGTCGGGACCTCGACGTCGGGGCCTTCGGCCTCGATGAGGTCCTCCGGCTGCTCCGCGTTGGTGGCGTCCCCTTCGACCTGGGGCTCGTCCTCGTTCGGGACGCTGTCCTTGGAGTCCGTCATCTACTTCTTGTCCTTGTCGTCCTCGTCGTCCACGACCTCGGCGTCGACGATGTCCTCGTCGTCCTGCGCTGCCTGGTCGTCGGCGGTCGGCTGCTCGCCGCCGGCCGCTGCGCCCGCGTCCTGCTGGGCGTAGATGGCCTGGCCGAGCTTGCCCTGCGACTCGTTGAGCTTGTCGAAGGCCGTCTTCACGGCGTCCTCGTCCTCACCCGCGAGGGCGGACTTCAGCGCGTCAACGTCGGCCTGCACCTCGGACTTGACGTCCGCGGGGAGCTTCTCGTCGTTCTCCTTGATGAGCTTCTCGATCGAGTAGACGAGCTGCTCCGCCTGGTTGCGACGCTCGTTCGCCTCACGGCGGGCCTTGTCCTCGGCCGCGTGCTCCTCGGCCTCGCGGACCATGCGCTCGATGTCCTCCTTCGGCAGCGACGAGCCGCCGGAGATGACCATCGACTGCTCCTTGCCGGTGCCCTTGTCCTTCGCGGACACGTGCACGATGCCGTTGGCGTCGATGTCGAAGGTGACCTCGACCTGCGGGACGCCGCGAGGGGCCGGGGCGATGCCGGTGAGCTCGAAGGTGCCGAGCGGCTTGTTGTCACGGGTGAACTCGCGCTCGCCCTGGAAGACCTGGATCGCGACCGACGGCTGGTTGTCGTCAGCGGTCGTGAAGGTCTCGCTCCGCTTGGTCGGGATGGCGGTGTTGCGGTCGATGAGCTTCGTCATCAGGCCGCCCTTGGTCTCGATGCCGAGCGACAGCGGCGTGACGTCGATGAGCAGGACGTCCTTGCGCTCGCCCTTCAGGACACCGGCCTGCAGCGCGGCGCCGACGGCGACGACCTCGTCCGGGTTGACGCCCTGGTTCGGGGACTTGCCGCCGGTCAGCGACTTGACGACCTCGGCCACGGCGGGCATGCGGGTCGAGCCACCGACGAGCACCACGTGCGCGATGTCGTTGACCGAGACACCGGCTTCCTTGATGACGTCGTTGAACGGCTTCTTCGTGCGGTCGAGCAGGTCGGAGGTCATCTGCTCGAACTGGGCGCGCGAGATGGTCTCGTCGAGGTTGAGCGGGCCGTCGGCCGTCAGCGTCAGGTACGGGAGCTGGATGCTCGCGCTGAGCTGGCTCGACAACTCCTTCTTGGCCTGCTCCGCAGCTTCCTTGAGGCGCTGCTTCGCGATCTTGTCGGTCGACAGGTCGACGCCGTGCTCGTCCTTGAACTTCTTGATGAGGAAGTCGACGATGCGCTGGTCCCAGTCGTCACCACCGAGGCGGTTGTCACCGGAGGTCGCGCGGACCTGGATGGTCGAGAAGTCGTCGTCCTTGCCCACCTCGAGCAGGGAGACGTCGAACGTGCCGCCACCGAGGTCGAAGACCAGGATGAGCTCGTCTTCCTTGCCCTTGTCGAGGCCGTACGCCAGTGCAGCAGCGGTCGGCTCGTTGATGATGCGGAGGACGTTGAGCCCGGCGATCTCGCCGGCATCCTTCGTGGCCTGGCGCTCGGCGTCGTTGAAGTACGCCGGCACGGTGATGACCGCGTCGGTGACGTCTTCGCCGAGGTACTGCTCGGCGTCGCGCTTGAGCTTGCCGAGGGTGCGGGCCGAGATCTCCTGCGGCGTGTACTTCTTGCCGTCGATCTCCGTCGTCCAGTCGGTGCCGATGTGGCGCTTGACCGACGCGATGGTGCGGTCGACGTTCGTGACGGCCTGGCGCTTGGCGGTCTCGCCGACCAGCACCTCGCCGTCCTTGGTGAAGGCGACGATCGACGGCGTGGTGCGGAGGCCCTCGGCGTTCGCGATGACGGTGGGCTCACCGCCCTCGAGCACGCTGACGACCGAGTTGGTGGTTCCGAGGTCGATGCCTACTGCACGTCCCATGTGGTGATGCTCCTTCGATTGGTGCGGAAGTCGTTGGACTTGCGTCCGATGGGCTCAACTCTACTCCGGACAGGAGGCACGTCAACCGCGCGTACGAAAAGTTGCGTCGTTCGCACTCAACTCACAGCAGGTCTCGAATCGGTATCGCCGTTCGTATATTGGTATGTCACGTGATATTCTGGATGTACATGCAGCGACGGCGAGGCCGTCGCGTGTGTGCTTCCCTCCCGCACAGCCGCCGTCGCGCGGCCTGTCCTGAAAGATGCACATGTCTCACAAGAAGAGGGCCGCGTCGGCCTTCAAAACCCTCGGCGCAGCCGGGCTAGCCGCGGCCACGCTCGCGTCCAATTTCTCGCCTTCTCCCGCTGAAGCCAACACCAGCGCTCCTCCTGCAATCCGTTCGAATGCTGCTACACAGGATGTGTCCCCGCGCTTGAGTGGCAAATTTGTCATGTCGCAGGGCGGGCTATATTTCGGGCTTTACGCACCTTCCGCAGGTGGGCTGATGAATGGGGGGAGCGGAAAGGCAACCAATACGGACGCGGCGCGCGACGCCGCCGTTTGGACGTTCCCTGCATTTGATGAGCGTGGCGAGGTTCGAGGCACCGGAACTGCTAGTAACACCTGCCTCCAGATCAGCAAGTTGGTGGACCGAATCACCAACCATCGGTGCAGCGGAGCGAGCTCCCAGAACTTCCAGTGGTACCAGGCCACCAACGGTCGGTGGTACCTCTACTCAGAAAACTATCCTGGCAATAGGAGCCTAGGGACGGAGTGGTCTGCTGTCGACCGCAACTCTTTCGCAGCATGGGTTGACATCACACAACTCGCCCCCGAGGCAAGCGCTTTGACTGCGGACGTGACGAAGACGAACAATATCGCGAAGTCTGCGGCGGTATCGGGGACGGCGACGCCGAAGGGGACTGTCACGATCGGCGACAAGACCGCGAACGTCGACGACAACGGGAAGTGGTCGATACTGGTCGAGAACCTGCGGGTCGGGGCGAATCCTCTGACCGCTGTGCAGAACTTCAACGGCGCGAAGGTCGACGAGAAGCCCGTCACGGTCACGATCGTCGAGGGTGGCACCCTCGTCGGCATCGACCAGGGGCCCGTCGGCCTTCAGCGCGGCGAGTCCGAGCAGGTCCCGATGGTCGTGCAGAACAACGAAGCGCGGTCGGACGTCGACGGCACCGTCACGGTCACTGCTCCAGAGAACACGACCTTCACCCGGCAGAGCACCGTTCAGGGATCGATCCGCGCGGTCGGCTCCGACGAGTGGTCGGCCTCGGACTCGGTTCCACTCGAGAACGGCCGCGTCTCGACGGACGGCAAGACCGCCACGTTCGACGTCGACTGGGCCGGGGCTCGTCCCGCTGGGCAGCAGTACCGCTTCCTGCTCGACGTCACCGCGGACGAGGACGCGGCCGCAGGTGCCGGTCAGATGGACTTCGTGTTCAGCGGCGACAGCTCGAAGGGCGACTTCCGGGCTGCGGGGAAGACGACCACCGACCTCGAGGTCGCGCAGCGCGACCTGACCGCGGAGGTCGACTCGATCGATCACGCTTCCGGTAGCGCGGTGCTCAAGGGCACGGCGACACCGAATGCAACGATCGTCGTCGGTGATCAGAGCGCGACCGCGAACAGCGACGGCGAGTGGACCCTCGAGGTCACCGGCCTCGAGTCGGGTCCGAACAGCCTGCTCGTGGAGCACAAGATCGGTGAGGACACCGTCGACTCCAAGCCGATCACGGTCACGATCAACAGCACCGCCATCGTGGGCCAGGACGGCACTCCGGCGACGCTCAAGCGTGCCGAGACTACGAAGGTCGAGACGCAGTTCAAGACGCAGGGCGACGTCTCGCGCCCCGACGCGACGGTGACCTTCACGGCTCCGGAGGGCACCACCTTCGCCGAGGGGCAGGACACGATCCAGGGCGCGTACAAGAAGCCCGGCGAGGACTGGACGAACCGGTCGACGACCCTCACCGGCGGCGACCTGTCGATGGACGGCAAGACGTACACCTTCACGTTCAAGCCGACCTCGAGCACCTGGACGCTGCCGGACGCGTCGCTGCTGCGGTGGAGCATCGACGTCGAGACGCCGGCGAACATCGCGGACGGCTCGACCTCGATGACGACCAAGCTCGTCGGAACGGCGGTCGAAGGGGCGTTCGACACGACGAGCACGACCGAGACCACGATCGAGTCCGCTGAGACCGAGCTCGAGGCTGAAGTCGAGTCGGTTGACAACGAGGCGCTGACCGCGAAGCTCGTCGGGACGGCGACCAAGGGCTCGACGGTGTCGGTCGGGACCCAGTCCGTCGACGTCACCAATGACGACGGCTCGTGGGAACTCACCGTCTCTGGCCTGCAGTACGGCGAGAACACGCTCCGGGTCGTCCAGACCATCGACGGCCGCGAGGTCGACGACAAGCGGGTGACGGTCCAGGTGGACGGTGTGAACCGCGATTTCGTGGTGACGACGCCGGAGAACGAGTCGGAGCACAAGGGTGAGATGGTCACCTTCTCCGGTGACGGTCGCGCCGGCGAAGAGGTCCGTGTCCACGTCACCAACTTCGCGAGCACGGACGTCACGACGAAGGTCGGTGACAACGGTCGCTGGTCGGTGCAGCGGTGGATCGGTGACGGTACTTACGTCATCGACGTGACGCAGCAGAACGCTGCCAACGAGATCACGGGTGAGCGGCGCGGCCTCGTGCTGAACAAGCCCGTCGACGAGGCGCCGGTGAACAAGCCGTTCGAGGTGACGTCGCCGGAGTCGGGTGAGGAGCGCCGCGGTGAGATGGTGACCTGGACCGGTACCGGCAACGCTGGTGACACTGTGACGTTCACGCCGAAGGGCGCGACCCAGTCGGCGTGGTCGACGGTCGTGAACAACAAGGGCGACTGGAAGGTCGACCGGTGGGCCGGGACGGGTTCGTACGACATCGACGTGGTGATGACCAACGCCGCCGATGAGCGCACGGGTGGTCCGGTGAACATCCTGCTCAACCAGGACGTCAACCTCGACTTCGCGGTGACCTCGCCAGAGAACAACTCCGACCACAAGGGTGAGCTCGTCACGTTCGAGGGCAACGGCAACGCGAACGAGCAGGTCACCCTCACGGTGACGAACTTCGAGAGCACGCCCATCTCCACCCGCGTGGACCGCACCGGTCACTGGAAGATCCAGAAGTTCCTCGGGACCGGGGCCTACACGATCGACATCGTGCAGACGAACGTCTCCACCGGAGCGATCACGGGTGAAGAGCGCGGCATGCAGTTCAACCAGCCGTCGGACGAGGCGCCGGTGAACAAGCCGTTCGAGGTGACGTCGCCGGAGTCGGGTGAGGAGCACCGCGGTGAGATGGTGACCTGGACCGGTACCGGCAACGCTGGTGACACTGTGACGTTCACGCCGAAGGGCGCGACCCAGTCGGCGTGGTCGACGGTCGTGAACAACAAGGGCGACTGGAAGGTCGACCGGTGGGCCGGGACGGGTTCGTACGACATCGACGTGGTGATGACCAACGCCGCCGATGAGCGCACGGGTGGTCCGGTGAACATCCTGCTCAACCAGAACGTCGACCTGCCCTTCGCCCTCACCTCTCCGGAGAACGGCGCGGACCTGCGCGGCCAGCTGGTGACGTTCGAGGGTGACGGCAACGCGAACGAGGAAGTCACCATCACGGTGACGAACTTCGAGAGCACGCCGATCTCCACGCGCGTCGACACCAAGGGTCACTGGAAGCTCGAGAAGTTCCTCGGGACCGGGGCGTACACGATCGACATCACGCAGAAGAACCGCACCACCGGTGCGATCACCGGCGAGCTGAAGGGCCTGCAGTTCAACCAGCCCGCCAACTGATCGTCGCACCACCGCACCTGATCGGCTGACGCCGATCGACACGGCCGGGCCCGGCCACCACCGGGCCCGGCCGTTCCACGAGCACGGCCCGACCGTCATCTGGTCCGGCCTCTCATGACCACGCCGCGGAGGCACGACTCCGCATCACAGACAGGAAAGCCGTCATGCGCGCCACCACCCGGATCGCGATCTCCCTGAGCGCAGCAGCGCTCGCCTCCCTCGTCCTCGTTGGCTGCTCCGCTACCGCAGACGAGGTCGACAGCTCCAGCACGAAGTCGCCGGCGCCGACCACGTCCGCCAGCTCGTCGCCGGCCGGCGGCGTCGCCGACGACAGCGGCGCCTGTGTCGACGGAGTGTCGGCGCCGGTCAAGAGCGACGCGACGTTCTCGCTCGACACCTGTGACTTCGTCGACGTCATGGGCTCGAGCAACACCATCACCACCGACGCGCTGAAGAAGCTGACGGTCGAGGGTGACGGCAACACGATCACCGTGGAGTCGGTCTCCGAGATCACCACCGCCGGGAAGGACAACACCATCTACTACGGCGGCAAGGAACCCGTGCACCACGAGGCCGGGAACGGGACGAAGCTGATGCCGCTCTCCGCGAAGGAGTAGCGCACCTCCCGACCACGACGAACGCCCCTTCCGGTGATCCGGAAGGGGCGTTCGTCGTCCCGGCACTCCCAGCGGCCGGTCGCACCGCGCGGCGGCCGGCACGGAAGAGCCCCCGCAACCAGAAGGCTGCGGGGGCTCTGGGCGGTGGCGCGTCAGCGCGCGGGCGTCATGACGATCGGGTCCGAGGACTCCGGCGCGCCGGTCTTCGGCGTCATCGTGACGACGAAGCGGTACCGACCGTTCCCGACGTACTTGCCGACCTTCCAGGTCCCGTCGCCGGCGACCGTGGTGCTGACCGAGGCGAGACCGGGCCCCGGGTCGACCAGGACGTCGGCCCCGACCGCGCCGGTACCGACGAACTCGAGCACGGTATCCGGCGTGAACGTCGTCTCGGTGGACGGAGCGGTCACCGTGAAGGGCTTGTCCTCACCCGCGACGGGCTGGTTCACCCGGAAGTCGGTGACGCGCCCGGTGGTCTCACCCGCGGTGTTCCGCTGGGTGATGTCGAACGTGTACGCCCCGGTGCCGAGGTAGCGCTGGACGCTCCACGTGCCGTCGTTCCGCACCGACGTCGTCACCGGCGTCGACGTGAAGTTGGTGACATCGAGCGTCACGTCGTCGCCGACCGCGCCCGTGCCGGTGAAGGTCACCATCTCGCCCTTGTGGTCCGACCCCGCCTCCGGGCTCGTGACCGCGAAGGGCCGCTCCGCGCCCGCGGCTGGCTGGTTCAGGCGGAAGTCGGACACGGTCGCGGTGGTGTCGCCGGCAGCGTTCCGCTGGGTCACCTCGAACGTGTAGGCGCCGGTCCCGAGGTACCGCTGGACGCTCCACGTGCCGTCGGTGCGGACCTCGGTCGTCACCGGCGTCGACGCGAAGTTCGTCACCTCGAGCGTGACGTCTTCACCGGGCTCTCCGCGACCGGTGAAGGTCACCATCTCGCCCTTGTGGTCCGAGCCGGCCTCCGGACTCGTCACTGCGAAGACGTCGGCGACCTCGGCGGTGAAGGAGATGTCCTTCATGACCGAGGTGCGACCGTCCGCGGTGGTCTGCGTGAAGGTGACCTCGTAGCCGTCGGCGCTCGCGAGGTCGGCACGAGCAGACCACTTCGCGACGCCGGAACGGGTCGCCTCGGCCTCGGCACGGAACAGTTCTGTCCCCGTCTGGTCGTGTGCGACGACGGTGGCGCCGGCTTCGGCCGACCCGGAGAAGTCGTTCTCACCGGGCGTGTAGGAGTTCTCTGCTGCCACGCCGTCGACCTGCAGCAGGCGGGGGAGCGCGACGCGCTCGGACGTCGCCGAGTAGCGCTGTCCGTCGAAACCGAGGTTGACGAGGTCGAGCTGCTTCCCGGTGAACTGGGCACGGATGTTGAAGCTCCACCCGTTCGTGCCGGACGGGATCGACCCGACGACGGTGTCGCCGTCGAGGACCTGCGCGCCCGCGATCTGCTGGACCTCGCCGATGACCTGGACGGTGCCGTCGGGCAGGACGTTGACCTCGCGCACGGCGGGCTTCGTCACGGCCGCGCTGACCGGCAGCGGCGTGAGTTCGGCCGGGGACACGGCGGACTCGGTGCCGTCGGCCGCGATGGCCACGACGTCGACCGTGGAGCCGAGGTGTTCCTGCGGGACCGTCGCCGTGAAGTCGCCGTCCACGACCCGCGTCTCACCGATCGACTTGCCGTCGGCGGTGCGGACCTCGACCTCGACCGTGCGGTCGTCGACTGCGCCCCACAGGGTGAAGTCGCCGTCGAGGCGACGTTCGGACGGCTGGACGACCGGTGCAGCGGGCGGTTCACCGGTGCCCTCGGAGAAGGCCACACGGTCGATGACGCTCTTCCGCCCGTCGGGCAGGGTCTGCGTGAAGGTGACGGTGTGGTCGCCGGCGGTGAGCTCGGCATCGGCGCTCCAGGCTCCGACGGCGGTCCGGGCAGCAGGGACCTCGGTCTCGAAGAGCGTCGTGCCGCTGGCGACGTCGGTGGCCGTGATGGTGGCGCCGGCGGACGCGGTGCCGCGGAACTGCTTCGTGCCGGGGAGGAACTGGTTGGACGCGCGGAGGCCGTCGACCTGCAGGGTGCGCGGCAGGGCGCTCCGCTCGGTCCGGGTCTTCGTGCCGTCGGCGGCGGTGTGGACCCGGACGAGGTCGAGCGCGCTGTCGCGGTACTTGTCGAGGGCGCGGAGGAGGAAGAGTCCCTGCCCGCCGGCCCAACGGCTGACGGTCTCGTCGCCGTCGAGCAGGTAGACGTCGTCGCCGCCGGCGAAGCCCATGACGGCACGCGAGCCGGCGAAGGTGTCCTCGATGCGCGACACGATCGGTGCATCGAGTCGCGGGTCGACGGGGATCGAGTCGACCGGCGGGTCCTGCGCGACCGAGGACGCGGGCGGGGGTGTCGCTGCGGACGCCATGACCGGGGTCAGGAGGCCGAAGCCGAGGGACGCGGTGACGATGCTGCAGACGACTGCAGTGCTCCGGAACGGAGAGGGGGCCATGAGAGCTCCTTCTGGTGGGGGAGCCCCAGTGTATTGATATTTCGTATACGGTCGGTGTGGACCTTCCGAGTGCGATGGGACCGCCCCCGGCTACGCTGGCGCGGTGCCACCCGACTTCGCCGACTTCTTCCGCCGCCGCGACGACGCCGCGGCGGACCTCATCGCGATCGACGGCACGGACCGCTTCATCCTCGACGAGGCCCCGCACGTGCACGGCGACGCGCTCCGGCAGCCGGGGGAGGTCGCCGTCGTCGACGACCGGTTCGGGGTGCTCACGCTCGGCGCCATCACCGTGCACGGCGCGTCCGACGTCCGGGTCGTGCAGGACTCCCTCGTCGGGGTCCGTGCGCTCGAGGCCAACGCCGGGACGTTCGGCCGTCGGGGCTTCCACCACCCGGAGACGCTCGAGCAGGCCTTCCGCGACGTCCGACTCGTGTTGCTGCGGCTCTCGAAGTCGAACGACCGGCTCGACGAGGTCGCCCGTGCGGTCGCCCGCTACGCGGCCCCCGACGTCGTGCTGTTGTGCGGCGGCGTCACGAAACACATGAACCTGTCGCAGAACGACGTCCTCCGCCGGTACTTCGGCGAGGTCACGGCGTCGCGGGGGCGGGGGAAGTCCCGGTTGCTCATCGCGCAGGATCCGCTGCGTGCCTCGGCCACCCGGGCCGACGCGACGAACCCGTGGCCGCGGTCCGTGCACGTCGACGACCTCGGGATGACCCTCGTGGCGCACGGCGGCGTCTTCGCCGGGACCTCGCTCGACCAGGGGACACGGGTGCTGCTCGACGCCGTCGACGACGCGGTCCCCACGGCACGGACGATCGTCGACCTCGGCTGCGGGAACGGTGTGATCGCCGCTGCGGTCGCCCGCCGACGCCCGGCGGTGAAGGTGGTCGCGACCGACGTCTCCGCGATCGCGGTCGCCTCCACCCGGGCGACCGCGGCGGCGAACGGCGTCGCCGACCGCGTGCAGGTCCTGCGCTCCGATGCCGGCGACGAGCTCGGCGAGGGCATCGCGCAGCTCGTGCTCTGCAACCCGCCCTTCCACGCGGACACCACGGTGACCACCGACGCGGCCGAGGCGATGTTCCGGAACGCGGCCACGATCCTCCAGTCCGGCGGTGAACTGTGGTGCGTCTGGAACTCGCACCTGCGCTACCGGCCGGTGCTCGAACGCTTGGTCGGGCCCACCCGACAGGTGGTCCGGACCCCGAAGTTCACGGTCACCGCGTCGCGACGCGGCTGACACGACAGAGGGGAGGGGGGGGGGGGGCGGGGGGCCCCCCCCCCCCCCCCGGGGGGGGGGGGGGGGCCCCCCGCGGGGGGGGGGGGGGGCCCCCCGGCCCCCCCCGGAGCCGGGGGGTGTTGGCGCCCCGC
>NZ_JBEPKX010000018.1:0-79643 GCF_040544915.1 Curtobacterium sp. 1544 | reverse complement strand
GTTTGTTGTTTTGTTGGGGGTTGCGTTGTTGTTCTTACCCGATGCCCCCCGCCCTAACCCCCCCCCCCGGGGGGGGGCGTTCAAACCCCCCCCCCCCCCGGGGGGGGGGGGGGGGCGCCCCCCCCCCCCCCCCCGCCTCCAGGCCGTCACCCGGTCACGTGACGGGCGTGGGGCGCCCTCGTCAGGTCGCCTCGGCGTCGAAGGGTGCGGCCTCGCCGATGGCGAGGGGCACCACCGGTGCCGTCGCACGCACGTTGGAGGCGGTGACCTGCGCGGTCTGCACGGTCGCCGCACTGCCGCCGGAGTCGAGCAGCGCATCGCGGATGATGCGGCGCGGGTCGTACTGCCGAGGGTCCAGCTTCTGCCAGTCGACCTCGTCGAACTCGGGGCCCATCTCCTCGCGCATCCGGTCCTTCGCGGTGTCGGCGAAGCGACGGACGGCCTTCACGAACTCGGCGAGCTTCTGGGCGTACATCGGCAGCCGCTGCGGTCCGAGCAGGAGGACGCCGATGATCCCGATCACCAGGAACTTCTCGAAGCCGTCGAACACGGTACGAGCGTAACCCGTCCGCACTGCGCCGCACCCGTAGAGTTGTCATCCGAACGGAGTGTGCGTGTCAGAGAAAGAGTCGAACTGGAAGTTCGCCGAGGACATCGTCTCGGAGTCCGAGGTGATCGCCCGTGCTCGTGAGCACTCCCTCGAGCTCGGGGTGGAGGCGATCTCCCCCGCCATCGGTGCGCAGATCGGCGTCGTCGCGGCGGCATCGCGGGCGACGAGCATCATCGAGATCGGCACCGGACTCGGCGTGTCCGGGCTGTACCTGCTCGGCGGCGCACCGACCGCGACCCTCACGACGATCGACGTCGAGGTCGACCACCAGCAGTACGCCCGCGACGCTTACATCGCCGCCGGCACCGCACCCGCCCGCATCCGGCTCATCCCCGGCCGTGCGAACCAGGTGCTGCCGCGCATGAACGAGGCGTCGTACGACGTCGTCCTCGTCGACGCCGACCCGGAGCACGTCATCGAGTACGTCGAGCACGGGTTGCGGCTCGCACGCGTCGGCGGGACCGTGCTGGTGCCGCACGCGCTCTGGCGTGGCCGGGTCGCCGATCCGGTGAAGCGGGACCGGGCGACCACCGACTTCCGGCTGCTCCTGACCGAGGTGTCGACCTCGGGTGCGGTCATCAGCGCGCTGTCTCCGGCGGGCGACGGGCTGCTGCAGATGACGAAGGTGTCCGCGTAGCCGCTCAGTCGAGGTGGCGCAGGTAGCGCTCCGGGGACTCCAGGAACGCCCGCTGGTTGCGCACCAGGTCCAGGTCGCCCCAGGCGGTGCGGCGGATGCCCCAGTCCCCGACCTCGTGGATGGTCGCGCCCGGGAACGCAGCGAGCACCGGCGAGTGCGTCGACAGCACGACCTGGCCGATGCCGCTCTCGACGATGGACTGCAGCAGGCCGATGAGCGCCAGGCAGCCGGAGAACGACAGCGCCGACTCCGGTTCGTCCAGGATCCAGAGTCCGGGCCACTGCGATCGGTCGATCACGAAGTCCAGGAACGACTCGCCGTGGCTGCGCTCGTGGAAGACCGGCTCCGGTCGGGGGCCCGGGTGCTCCTCGAGGAACGTGAACAGCCCGTGCATGGTCTCGGCGCGCAGGAAGAACCCGCCCTTCGCGGCGCCGGGCTCCCGGACGAGCACGAGGTGTTCCCAGAGCTGCGACTCGGTCGCGCGGGTGGTGTGCCCCGACATGGTCGAACCGCCCTCCGGCCCCATCCCGAACGCGAGGGCGATCGCCTCGACCAGGGTCGACTTGCCGACGCCGTTGTCGCCGACGAACACCGTCACGGGATCGAGGTCGAGCCCGTCGTCGAGGAGCTGGCGGACGGGCGCGAGGGTCCCGGGCCACTGATCGCGCGCCAGTGGGTCCGGCGCGTACTCCTCGACGCGGCGGATCGGCAGGCGGGTCCGTGGCACCCGTTCATCCTGCCGGACGGTACCGACAGCGCTGCGCCGGACCACGCCGGCTGCGCCGTCCCCGACGGCACCGGCTGCGCCGTCCCGGACGCGAAGGAGCCCGGAGCGTACGCGCTCCGGGCTCCCCCGTTCGGTGCTTCGACGTACTAGGCCGAGACGACCTCGGCGAGTGCGTCGTGGAGTTCCTTGGCCTCGGCATCGTTGACCGAGACGACCAGGCGGCCTCCACCTTCGAGCGGAACCCGCACGATGATGAGTCGACCCTCCTTAACAGCCTCCATCGGCCCGTCACCGGTCCTCGGCTTCATGGCTGCCATCAGATGTCCCCTTTCGTGCAGTACATGCCCGCTCATTATCTCGTATCGATGGGGGAACTGCGAAACCGCCCAGGTTGGGGGTGGCGAATCGCGACGTTCTCGCGGGTCGGATTCCTAACCTTGGCGTGTGCCGAACATCCGCTCCACGCGTCGTCCACACGCAGATCCCGCGCTCGAAGCCGTCCCGCCGGGCGTGCGGGTGGCCGGTGCGTTCTCGTGGCGGATCCTCGTCGTCGTCGCCGCCATCGCCATCGTCGTCGTCCTCGTGGTCCTGCTGCGCGACATCGTGGTGCCGTTCCTCGTGGGTCTGCTCGTCTGCGCCCTGCTCGCGCCCCTGTCGGCGTTCCTCCAGCGGCACCGGTGGCCGAAGTGGCTGGCGGTCCTGTCGTGCCTCGTCGGCGTCCTGGTCGCCCTCGGGGTCCTCGCGCTGGTCGTCACCGCGCAGATCCGGTACGACCTCCCGTCCCTCGCACACCGACTCGACCACAACGTGCAGTCGCTGCAGACGCTGTTGGCGACGGAACCGTTCGGCATCACGGCGTCGCAGGTGACGAAGTGGCTCGCTGACGGGACCAGGTTCCTGCAGACGCACGCGTCGTCGATCCTGTCGGGTGCGCTCGAGGCCGGGAGCGGGCTCGTGCACGCCCTCGAGGGGCTCTTCATCGTGGTCTTCACGACGATCTTCGTGCTCGTCGACGGGCCTCGGATCTGGTCCTGGACGGTGCGGCTGTTCCCCCGGCGGGCCCGCCCCCGCATCGACGTCGCCGGGCACGCCGGATGGAAGACGCTGACGAGCTTCATCCGCGTCCAGCTCGTCGTCGCCGTCACCGACGCGCTCGGGATCGTCATCGGCGCCCTGGCGCTCCAGGTACCGCTCGCCATCCCGATCGGCGTCATCGTGTTCTTCGGGGCGTTCGTCCCGGTCGTCGGTGCCATCGTCGCCGGCGGAGTCGCCGTGCTCGTCGCGCTGGTGTTCAACGGTTGGGTCCCGGCACTCGTGATGCTCGGCGTGGTCATCGTCGTGCAGCAGCTGGAGAGCCACGTCCTGCACCCGTTCCTCACCGGCAGCGCCGTCAAGGTCCACCCGCTCGGCGTCGTGCTCGGCGTGACGGCCGGCACCACGATCGCCGGGGTGGTCGGGGCGTTCTTCGCGGTGCCGTTCATCGCCACGGTCAACTCGATGATCACGGCCGCGGCAGCGTGGCGCCCGGATGACCCGGCGCCGTCAGCGCCGCCGACCGGGCCGACCACCGATCACGGCGGCGTCCAGTCGTAGCCGTCCACCCACCAGCAGTAGTACAGCCACACCCACTGCAGGGCGAGGCACACGACGACGACCGCCACCCGGTACACCCGTGACCGCGGCAGTGCGACGATCCCGAGCAGGGGTGCGATCGGCAGCAGGATGCGCCAGGTGCTCGACTGCGGGAAGAACACGGCCAGCAGGTACACGACGTAGGCGACACCCCAGAGCCGCAGCTCCAGACCGATCCGCCGCGCCGCCGGCATGAACACGAACGCCGCGAACCCGACGACCACCACGGCGAGCAGGATCGCCCCGGCCGGCTGACGGAACCACCACCCGAAGCCCTGGATCCAGGGGGCGAACGGCACGAGTTCCTTCCACCCGATGTACGACGAGCGCCAGGCGAGCTCGGTGTCCGTGTACGCCTTCGGAACCCCGGTGACCGCCCACGCGATCGCCGGCCACGCGAGCCCGACGACCCCGGAGACCACCGCCACCACCGCGGGCGGCACGAACCGTCGGACGGTCAGCGGTACGGACTCACGGACCCACGCCGGCCGGACGAACCAGGCGCCGAGGAACAGCACGATGAGGAACGCGAACGCGAGCCCGGTCGGCCGGGTCATCCCGAGCAGCAGCACGACGGGCAGCATCGTCCACCAGCGGCGTTCCACCATCAGGACCAGGGCGACGAGGAGCAGGCACATCCCCATCGACTCGGCGTACGCCACCTGGAACATCACGGCGACCGGTGCGACGCAGAACAGCACGGTGGCGAACGTCGCCCGCGCCGGGTCGAGGAACTTCCCCATCAGCCGACGGAAGACGAGCGCGGCACCCCAACCGAACAGCAGGGAGACCGACACCGCGACGAGCTCGAACGACGCCCCGGTGAGCACCATGAGCCCGCGGACCAGGAACGGGTACGCGGGCATGAACGCCCACGCGTTCTCCGTCACGTGCCCGGCGGCGTCCACCGGCAGCGTCGACGGGTACCCGCTCGCCGCGATCACGCGGTACCAGGCGCCGTCCCAGATCGACGAGAACGAGAGCAGCCCCGGGTGCTGCACGGTGAAGGAGTTCGCGGCCTGGACGCTCGCGAACGCCGAGAGCATCACGCCCGTGACGACGCGCGCGAGCACGTAGACGACCGTGATCCGCGCCCACCACGGCACGACCCGGTAGCGGGCGTGCCAGCGGGCTCGGGCGGGGCTCAGCCGGGTCGACCCGGCCGTGGTCAGGCCGTCAGCCACCGACGCAGACCGTCCTCGACCGAGGTGATCTGGTCGACGGGGACCTGCTCGTCGTCGTGGTGCGCGAACACGGGCTCGCCCGGACCGTAGTTGACGGCGGGGACCCCGAGGGCGGAGAAGCGGGCGACGTCGGTCCAGCCGTACTTCGGGCGGGGCGCGGGGCCACCGACCGCGGCGACGAAGTCCTGCGCGAGCGCGGCGTCGAGCCCCGGACGGGCACCGGCGGCGAGGTCGACGATCTGCACGTCGTACCCGTCGAAGAGCTCGCGGATGTGGGCGACTGCCTCGTCCGCGCTGCGCGAGGGGGCGAACCGGTAGTTGACGTGCACCATGGCCTCGTCGGGGATGACGTTGCCGGCGATGCCTCCGGAGATGCCGACGGCGTTGAGGCCCTCGCGGTACTCGAGCCCGTCGACCGTGACGGTGCGGGGCTCGTACGCGGCGAGGGTCGCCAGGATCGGTGCCGCCTTGTGGATCGCGTTGTCGCCGATCCAGCTGCGGGCACTGTGCGACCGCTTGCCGAAGGTGCGGATCTCGGCGCGGAGGTTGCCGTTGCAACCACCCTCGATCTGCGCCCCGGAGGGCTCCCCCAGGATGGCGAAGTCGCCGGCGAGGAGCTCGGGACGCGTCCGGGCCAGACGGCCGAGGCCGTTGAGCGAGTCGCTCACCTCCTCGTGGTCGTAGAACACCCACGTGACGTCGACGCTCGGGTCCGCGAGGTCGTACGCGAGCTTCAGCTGCACGGCGACGCCGGCCTTCATGTCGACGGTGCCGCGCCCCCAGAGGACCGTATGCCCGTCGATCTCGCGGAAGGAGGTCGGCAGGTTGTCGTTCAGCGGCACCGTGTCGATGTGCCCGGCGATGACGACGCGGCGGTCCCGGCCGAGTTTCGTGCGCGCGACGATGGCGTCGCCGTCGCGGATCACCTCGAGGTGCGCAAGCGGCGTGAGGACCGCTTCGATCGCGTCGGCGAGCGGTCCCTCGTTGCCGGACACCGACTCGATGTCGCAGATGGCACGGGTGATGTCGATGGACGAGGCGGTGAGGTCGAGCTGCTCCGGCATGCGGGAAGCCTACCGGCCGACCCTTGAGTACCCTGGTCCGGTGACCGACACGACCGCTGCCACCGACCGCCCGACCCACGCCTGGGGCCACGGCCTCGCGACGATCGCCGCCGACGGCACGACGCTGGACACCTGGTACCCGGAGACGCACCTCGGCGCACTGCCGACCGACGAGGCCTTCCCCGCCGAACTGCAGGCGCACGTCGGCGACGACGCCCGCCGCGACGTCCGCATCGAGGCCGTCACGACCGAGGTCACCATCGACGCCGCCCCGTCGAGCACCGAGGACGCGTACCTGCGCCTGCATCTGCTGAGCCACCTGCACGTGCGCCCGAACGAGATCAACCTCGACGGCGTCTTCGCGCACCTGCCGATCGTCGCGTGGACGAACGCCGGCCCCGTGCACCCCGACTCCCTCACGCGCTTGCGCCCAGGCCTGCAGCGCGCGGGCATCGCCGTGCACGCCATCGACAAGTTCCCGCGCCTGGTCGACTACGTCGTCCCGGACCGCGTCCGCATCGGTGACGCCAACCGCGTCCGTCTCGGTGCGCACCTCGCACCGGGCACGACCGTGATGCACGAGGGCTTCGTCAACTTCAACGCCGGCACCCTCGGCGACGCCATGATCGAGGGCCGTGTCTCGCAGGGCGTCGTCGTCGGCAACGGCACCGACATCGGCGGCGGGGCGTCCATCATGGGCACGCTCTCCGGCGGCGGCACGCACCGGGTCTCCCTCGGTGAGCGCGCACTCCTCGGGGCGAACGCCGGCCTCGGCATCTCGCTCGGCGACGACTCCGTCATCGAGGCCGGCCTCTACGTGACGGCCGGCACGAAGGTCGTCCTCGTCGGTGCAGCACCGAACCCGGACGGCACCCCGAAGACCGTCAAGGCCGCTGAGCTCTCCGGCACCCCGAACATCCTGTTCCGCCGCAACTCGCTCTCCGGCGCCGTCGAGGCGCTCCAGCGCCAGGGTCAGGGCATCCAGCTGAACACCGCGCTCCACGCGTGACGCACCGGACGGGAGGCACGGTGCCAGCCCGCCCCGCGCCTCCAGTCCGACACTGAGTGAGCAGCAATGGTCGGGTCCCGTCTCGGGACCCGACCATTTGTGCTCACTGAACGCGCCGCGCGTCAGCGCGCGGGGAGGTCGCGCTCCGGGTGTCCGACGTACAGCTGCTGCGGGCGACCGATCTTGTTGAGCGGGTCGTTGTTCAGCTCGCGCCACTGGGCGATCCAGCCGGGCAGCCGCCCGATGGCGAACAAGACCGTGAACATCCGCGGCGGGAAGCCCATCGCCTTGTAGATGATGCCCGTGTAGAAGTCGACGTTCGGGTAGAGCTTGCGGCTGACGAAGTACTCGTCCTCCAGCGCGATCCCCTCGAGCTCCATCGCGATGTCGAGCAGGTCGTCCTGCACGCCCAGCGCCTCGAGCACCTCGTGCGCGGACTCCTTCACGAGCTTGGCGCGTGGGTCGTAGTTCTTGTAGACGCGGTGTCCGAAGCCCATGAGCTTCACCCCGCGCTCCTTGTTCTTCACCCGCTCGACGAAGCGCTGCACTGGCTCGCCGGAGTCCTTGATCTGCTGGAGCATCTCGAGGACGGCCTCGTTCGCGCCGCCGTGCAGCGGGCCGTACAGGGCGTTGATGCCCGCGGAGATCGAGGCGAACATGTTCGCCTTCGTCGACCCGACCAGGCGGACGGTCGCCGTGGAGGCGTTCTGCTCGTGGTCCTCGTGCAGGATCAGCAGTCGCTCGAGCGCCTTGGACAGCACCGGGTTCGGCACGTAGGTCTCGGCCATGGTGCCGAAGTTCAGGCGCAGGAAGTTGTCGACGAACGACAGCGAGTTGTCCGGGTACAGGAACGCCTGTCCGATCGCCTTCTTGTGCGCGTACGCGGCGATGACCGGGAGCTTGGCGAGCAGACGCACGGTCTGCAGCTCGACCTTCTCCGGGTCGTCGACGTCCATGTCGTCCTCGTAGTAGGTCGACAGGGCACTGACGGCGCTGGAGAGGACGGACATCGGGTGCGCCGAGTGCGGGAGGGCGTCGAACAGACGACGGAGGTCCTCGTGCAGCAGCGTGTGCCGACGGATGCGGGCGTCGAAGTCGGCCAGCTCGGCCTTGTTCGGCAGCTCGCCGTAGATGAGGAGCCAGGCGACCTCGAGGAAGGTGCAGTTCGAGGCGACCTGGTCGATCGGGTAGCCGCGGTACCGCAGGATGCCCTGGTCGCCGTCGATGTAGGTGATGGCGCTCTTCGTCGACCCGGTGTTCACGAACCCGTAGTCGAGCGTGTTCATCCCGGTCTGCTTCTTGAACGTCGAGATGTCGATGGTGGACGCACCGTCGACGCTCGGCAGGATCGGGAACTCCGCCGTGCCGCCCGGGTACGTCAGCGTCGCGGTCTCCGTCGTCTGCTCGGCGGCGGGACTCACGGGGACGGGCGTGGTGGGCGGTGTGGCCGTCTTCTGAGCGTCATTGGCAGTGTCAGTCACGATGACAGCCTAATCGCGCCCACTGTCGGTCGTGCACACATCGAGCCTCAGGACTTGGTGGGAACCACGGATTGCGCGCAGGGCGAAAGCGTCAGGCGGACGCCAGACGCTGGGCACTCGCCAGGCGCTGGGCGGCTGCGGCGATGCGCTCGTCGGTCGCCGTGAGCGCCACGCGCACGTGCTCGGACCCCGCCGGACCGTAGAACGTACCGGGAGCGACGAGGATGCCGCGTTCGGCCAGCCACGCCACGGTGTCCAGGGCGGGCTCGCCGCGGGTGGCCCAGAGGTACAGGCCGGCGTCGCTGTGGTCGATCCGGAAGCCGGCACCCTCGAGTGCCCGTCGGAGCATGTTCCGTCGGGCCCGGTAGCGCGCCTTCTGCTGCTGCACGTGGGTCTCGTCGTCGAGGGCGACGATCATGGCCTCCTGCACGGGCAGCGGCGGCATCATGCCGGTGTGCTTCCGGACCGCCAGGACGTCGGCGAGGACCGCTGCGTCACCGGCGACGAACGCGGCACGGTACCCGGCGAGGTTCGACTGCTTCGACAGCGAGTACACGCTGAGGACGCCGTCGAGCGAGTCGCCCACCACGCGGGGGTCGAGGATCGTCGGGGTCGGGGTGGTGTCGTACGGTGCGACCCACCCCAGTTCGGCGTAGCACTCGTCTCCGACGATGACCGCACCGAGCTCACGGGCGCGGGCGACGGCGACCCGGAGGTCCTCGACGGACAGCACGCGGCCGTCGGGGTTGCCCGGCGAGTTCAGCCAGACGAGCTTCGTCGATTCCGGCCACGCCGCGGGGTCGTCGGACGCCAGGGCGGTGGCGCCGACCAGCGCCGCACCGAGCTCGTACGTCGGGTACGCGGCCGCGGGGAACACCACGGTGTCGCCGCGCCCGATGCCGAGCCAGAGCGCCAGCCCGGCGATGAACTCCTTCGAGCCGATCGTCGGCAGCACCTGGTCGGGCGTCAGCGTCACGCCCTGGCGTCGGCCGTACCAGGCGGCGATCGCCTCACGCAGGGCCGGGGTGCCGGCGACCTGCGGGTAGGCGTGCGCGTCCGTGGCCTCGGCGAGTGCCGTGCGCACGACCGCCGGCGTCGGGTCGACGGGCGAGCCGACGCTGAGGTCGACGATGCCGCCCTCGTAGGCTGCGGCCTGCTGCTTGAACGGGACCAGCTGGTCCCAGGGGAAGTCGGGGAGGTCGAGCGCCACGTGCGAGCTCCGGTTCAGCCGCGGGGCGGTTCGGCCATGACGACCGGGTGGTCCTTGTGGATCACACCGACCTTCGCGGCACCGCCGGGCGAACCGACCTCCTCGAAGAACTCGACGTTGGCCTTGTAGTAGTCGGCCCACTCGTCGGGGAGGTCGTCCTCGTAGTAGATCGCCTCGACCGGGCAGACGGGCTCGCACGCACCGCAGTCAACGCACTCGTCGGGGTGGATGTACAGCGACCGGTCACCCTCGTAGATGCAGTCGACCGGGCATTCGTCGATGCACGCGCGGTCCTTCACGTCGACACAGGGCTGGGCGATCACGTACGTCACGGCTGGGGTGCTCCCTTCGGACTGAGCGTTGTCGAGTCTACTCGCGGCGGGCGGGATCCCCTGACCGCGAGCCGGTCTCCCCCTCGGCACGCGCGCCGGACCGCAGCCCGGAGAGGTCCGGCCACGCCAGCACGAGCGCGGCGACCACGGCGGGCCCGAACGTCCACACGTACCCCGCGGTGTTCGCGAGGACGAGCGGCGAGCTCTGCCCACCGACGGACACGAGGACCTGGGTCGCCAGGATGATCCCGAGCCCGACGGCCGCGACCATCGCCCGCGAGCGGTACAGCAGCCGGATGCCGACGGTCAGCCCGACCACGATCAGCGACGTGAGGACCATGCCGATCGGGAACGCACCGAGGGTCTGCTGGTGGGCGACCGTGCCGAGCCCGCCGGCGACGAGTCCGAGCACGAGGGCGACGACGACCGCGGTCACCTTCCCCTGGCCGGACATCTCGGCGTAGGTCTGCGGGGCCGGAACCGCGGGGGCGTCGGCATGGCGGAACGCCTCCACGGCGGGAGCGTGGTGGCGGACACCGTGCGGCATCACCCACGAGAGCGCGGTCGGGTCGGCGGGGTCCGCCGGGTCGACGGTCACCTGCGAGCGGTACTGCTCGACGGCGGCACGGAGCTTCGCCCGGACCGGCAGGACGTCGACCGTGACGTCGGCTTCGGTCGTCGTCGGGTCGACGATCATCGAGAACGGCAGTTCCTCGGCCCTGGCTGCGTACCGCGCGGCGTGGTGGACGCGGACGTGGTCCGGGTGGCCGTACCCGCCGTCGTCGGCGTAGCTGACCACGGCGTCGGCGGCGGTGGACCGGATCGCGGCCCGGATGTCGTCCACGACCTCGCCGAGGTCCGCCGCCGTCAGCGAGTCGGCAGGGGCGTCGTCGGCGGCGATCGCACGGCCGTCCGGCCCCCACTGCATGCCGGAGTCGCTGTAGCGCCGCTCCGGGAGGTCGGTCGGACGTGCTCCCGCCCCACCGAGCCACAGGTGCGCCGGTCCCCCGAGGGCGGCCAGCGCGCCGGCGATCTCGGTCTCCCGGTGGGCGGCGACGCGGGGACCGTCGCCGAAGAGCGGCGCGAGCTGCGGTGTGAGCATCTCGCCGCGCTCACCCCGCGTCGCGGTGAGCACGGTGACCTCGGCGCCCAGCTCGAGCAGCGTGGCGATCGTCCCGCCCGACGAGAGCGTCTCGTCGTCGGGGTGGGCGTGCACGAACAGCACGCGTTCGGGGCGGGTGGCAGCGACCTTCGACATCGGGTCCCAGCGTACGGGCTGGGCGACTAGCGGGGCGTCACGATGTACGTCGCGGTCACGCCGTCCGCGCCGTCCGAGAAGGTCAGGACGACCCGGTACGCGTCACTGCGGAACATCCCGAACGCACTCGACGAGTCCGCGCGCTTCGCCGACTCCGTGAACCCGGCGTCGGTGAGCTGCTGGTCGGCGGTCGCGAAGTCGTCCACCGACGACGCGCGCACCTGGGCGACCCAGCCGGAGCCGTTCGGCCCCGCACCGCCGCCGAGCACGGTGCCGTCGACGAGCGGGACCTCGGTCGTCGGGAAGCCGCCGGGCACCTTGCCTTCGGAGGTCACGTTCGTGCCCTTGAGCGCCGTGTCGAGCGCACCGTCGATCCCTCCGGCGACCGAGGCCATGCCGTCCTGGATCGCCTTGCCGTCGATCCCCTTGACCCCGTCGGCGACGCTCGACGCCACCGAGGACCCGAGGTCCGTCGCCTGCTTCACGGCGTCGGACGAGCAGCCGGCCAGGCCGGCGAGGGCGATGCCGGCAGCGACGGCGGCGATCAGGGTGCGGGTCGGGGTGCGCATGCGCAGAACCCTAGAGTGCCAGCCGGGAGGCGCGGCGTGAGTCCCCTGGGAACGTCACGTGCGTGACGGGGTCGCGCCGCGCCTCCCGGTCGCCTTGTGCAGGACCGCCTGCGTCAGGCGACGTACGCGCGCGTCGCCGCCACGAGGGCGTCGACGCCCACCGGGATGGCCGTCTCGGCCTGCGGCGCGTAGAACGGCGAGTGGTTGCTCGGGATGTCCGCACCGCGGCGGAAGAGCTCCGGGTCCGTGATGCCCGTGAACCAGTAGACGAGCGGTGCGCCGCTGGCCGTGGCGAGCTGCCCGACGTCCTCGGAGGCCATCGCGAGCCCGATCTCGAGGTCCCGGGCGCCGGACACCTCGGCACGGATCGCGTCGAGGACGACCTGCGCCTGCTCGGCGTCGTTCACGGTGACCTCGGCGCCGGGCGAGCGCACGATCGTCGGCTCGGGCAGCCCGCCGGCCTCGCTCTCGGCTCGGACGATCCGCTCGATCGACGCGATGATCCGCGCGCGGGTCTCCTCGTTGCGGGCACGCGTCGAGATCTCGATGACGGCCTGGTCCGGGATGATGTTCGCGCGGGTGCCGGAGTGGAAGCTGCCGACGGTGACGACGCCGGCGTCGCTCGGCGAGACCTCGCGCGAGACCACGGTCTGCAGGCGGACGACGGCGGACGCGGCCGTGACGATCGGGTCGAGGGACGCCTGCGGGGCGGAACCGTGCGCGCCCCGGCCGTTGAACGTCACGGTGAGCCGGTCGCTCGAGGCCATCACCGGGCCGCTGCCCACCGCGACGATGCCGACGGGTGCCGGTGCGGAGTGCTGCCCGAGGACGACGTCGGGCTTCGGGAACCGGTCGACCAGGCCGTCCTCGACCATGGACCGGGCGCCGGAGATGACCTCTTCGGCGGGCTGGAAGACGGCGACGACCGTGCCGTGCCAGTCGTCCGTGGTCGCGGCGAGGCGTTCGAGGGTGCCGAGCAACCACGTGACGTGGATGTCGTGGCCGCAGGCGTGCATCGTCGGGACGTCGTTGCCCTCTTCGTCGGTGCCGCGGTGCTCGCTCGCGTAGGGCAGGCCGGTGCGCTCCTGCACGGGCAACCCGTCCATGTCGGCGCGGAGCCACACCACGGGGCCCTCGCCGTTCGACAGCACGCCCACGACGCCGGTCCGGCCGACGCCCGTCGTCACCTCGATCCCGCCGATCTCCTCGAGCTTCGCGGCGACGATGCCCGCCGTGCGGTGCTCCTGGAAGCCGAGCTCGGGGTGTGCGTGGAGGTCCTGGTACAGCGAGAGGAGGTCGAGAGTCACGCACCCCACGCTACAACCGAAGACCGGCCCGGCCACCTCGACGAGGTGACCGGGCCGGTCGTGGAGGGCGTGCCTCCAGGCTGTCCGCGCTTACGCGTCCTGACGCTTCAGGCGGGCGTACGCACGCTGGCGGGCCTGCGCGTCGAGCTCGACCTTGCGGATGCGCACGGCGTCGGGGGTGACCTCGACGCACTCGTCCTCACGAGCGAACTCGAGGCACTCCTCGAGCGACAGCTGGCGTGACGGCGTCATCGACTCGAAGGAGTCCGCGTTCGCCGAACGCATGTTCGTGAGCTTCTTCTCCTTCGTGATGTTGACGTCCATGTCGTCGGCGCGCGAGTTCTCGCCGATGACCATGCCCTCGTAGACCTCTTCCGTGGGGTTGACGAAGAACGTCATCCGCTCCTGGAGGTTCGTGATGGCGAACGGCGTGACGACACCCGAACGGTCGGACACGATCGAGCCGTTGATGCGGGTCTGGATCGGGCCGGCCCACTCGGCGTAGCCGTGCGAGATCGCGTTGGCGATGCCGGTGCCGCGGGTCTCGGTGAGGAACGCGGTGCGGAAGCCGATGAGGCCACGCGACGGCACGATGAACTCCATGCGGATCCAGCCGGTGCCGTGGTTCGTCATGTTCTCCATGCGACCCTTGCGCGCGGCCATGAGCTGCGTGATCGCGCCGAGGTGCTCCTCCGGCGTGTCGATCGTCATGTGCTCGTACGGCTCCTGGAGCTTGCCGTTCTCGTCACGCTTGGTGACGACCTGCGGCTTGCCGACCGTGAGCTCGAAGCCCTCGCGACGCATCTGCTCGACGAGGATGGCCAGCGCGAGCTCGCCGCGGCCCTGGACCTCCCACGCGTCCGGACGACCGATGTCGAGGACCTTGAGCGAGACGTTGCCGATGAGCTCGCGGTCGAGACGGTCCTTGACCATGCGCGCCGTGAGCTTGTGGCCCTTGACCTTGCCGACGAGCGGGCTGGTGTTCGTGCCGATCGTCATCGAGATCGCCGGGTCGTCGACCGTGATGGTCGGCAGCGGACGGACGTCCTCGGGGTCGGTCAGGGTCTCACCGATGGTGATCGTGTCGAAGCCGGCGACGGCGACGATGTCACCGGGGCCCGCCGACTCGGCCGGGTAGCGCTCGAGCGCCTTGGTGACGAGGAGCTCGGTGATGCGGGCGTTCGCGACGGTGCCGTCGTGCTTGACCCACGCGACCGTCTGGCCCTTCTTCATCGTGCCGTGGAAGATCCGGAGCAGCGCGAGGCGACCGAGGAACGGCGACGCGTCGAGGTTCGTGACGTGCGCCTGCAGCGGGTGCTCGTCGTCGTACTTCGGGG
Source organism: Curtobacterium sp. 1544 (assembly GCF_040544915.1). Lineage (NCBI taxonomy): Bacteria > Bacillati > Actinomycetota > Actinomycetes > Micrococcales > Microbacteriaceae > Curtobacterium > Curtobacterium sp. 1544. The sequence goes on along the minus strand of NZ_JBEPKX010000018.1, from coordinate 65,286 downwards.
CCGGGACGTGCTGCAGGATCGCCTCGAACAGCGGCTCGAGGTCGTCGTTGTCAGGCAGCGAGCCGTCGGCCGGCTTGTTCCGGCTGGCCGCACCCGCACGGCCCGAGGCGTACACCACGGGGACGTCGAGGATGGCGTCGAGGTCGAGGTCGTCGACCTCGTCCGACAGGTCGGACGCGAGGCCGAGGAGCAGGTCCTGCGACTCGGAGACGACCTCGTCGATGCGGGAGTCCGGGCGGTCCGTCTTGTTGACGAGCAGGATCACCGGGAGCTTCGCCGCGAGCGCCTTGCGGAGCACGAAGCGGGTCTGGGGCAGCGGGCCCTCGGACGCGTCGACGAGCAGCACGACACCGTCGACCATGGAGAGGCCGCGCTCGACCTCGCCACCGAAGTCGGCGTGACCCGGGGTGTCGATCACGTTGATCGTGATCGGGCCGTCCGAGCCGAACTCCGTCGCGTGCTTGCCGTTGTAGAGCACCGACGTGTTCTTCGCGAGGATGGTGATGCCCTTCTCGCGCTCGAGGTCGTTCGAGTCCATCATCCGGTCTTCGCCCTCGAAGTGGGCGTCGAACGAGTTGGTCTGCGTGAGCATCGCGTCGACGAGCGTGGTCTTGCCGTGGTCGACGTGTGCCACGATGGCGACGTTGCGCAGGTCGGACCGGGTGGCGAGCGCCATACAGGACATCCTTCAATTTCTTGGGAAGAGTCGGGCCGGCAGCATCGGCGCCACGCCCGCGGGCAGAACGCCCGACACGCCAGTCTACCGGTAGTTCGCAACCGACAGGAGTACAGCCGATGAGCCGACGGCGAACGTGGACCGAGATCACGATCGTGCTCATGCTCTCGCTGGGTGGCAGCGCCCTGTACTCGGTGCTCCAGATCATCGACGACCTGTCCCAGACGACCCCCCTCGGACAGCAGTCCACGGCGCTCAACACCTCGACGACCACGGTGCAGTACGTCGACCTCGCACGGCAGCTGGTCGGCATCGCGGTCGACCTGGCGCCGGTCGCCCTCGTCTGCTTCCTGCTCTGGAGCACGACGCGCCCGCACCTCGCTCGACTGGGCATCGACCGGTTCCGCGCACGCCCCGACCTCGGCGGCGCGGCGCTCATCGCCCTGTGCATCAGCATCCCGGGGCTGGCGCTGTACTTCACGGGCCGCGCACTCGGGTTCACCGTGAACGTGAACCCGGCGGCACTCGACTCGTACTGGTGGACGATCCCCGTCCTGCTGCTGTCCGCGATCCGCTCCGGCCTGCAGGAGGAAGTGATCGTCGTCGGGTACCTGTACGAGCGCCTCGGCGGCCTCGGGTGGGGCCGCTGGCAGGTCATCCTGTCGACCGCCGTCCTGCGGGGCAGCTACCACCTGTACCAGGGCTTCGGCGCCTTCGTCGGCAACGCCGTGATGGGCGTCGTGTTCGGCTGGATCTACACGAAGTGGGGTCGGCTCCTCCCGCTCGTGATCACGCACTGCCTGCTCGACGCCGCGGTGTTCGTCGGGTACCCGTGGGTCGCGCACGCGTTCCCGCAGCTCTTCCGCTGACCGGACCCACAGAGAACCCACAGCGCGGCGCGGCGACGCACCGATCCCGCGGCCCTAGCGTGAGCACATGAGCATCCCCGAGATCGGCGATCCTGCGCCGGGCTTCACCCTGCCCGGCATGATCGTCCGCGACGGGACACGCCTCGACGACGAGTACTCGCTGTCCGCCGAGATCGGCCGGACGATCGTCCTCGCCTTCTACCCCGGCGACGCCTCCCCCGTCTGCACCGCCCAGCTCTGCAGCTACCAGGAGGAGCTCGACGACTTCGGCGACCTCGGGGCCGTCGTGTGGGGCGTCAGCCCGCAGGCGCTCGACTCCCACGAGGACTTCGCCCGCGGCTCCTCGCTCACCTTCCCGCTGCTCAGTGACACCTCGGGCGACGTCATCCGCGCCTACGGCGTGCAGGCGCCGGGCATCGGGCTCCGCCGTTCGGTGTTCGTCATCGGCCCCGACGGCGTGGTCCGCTGGCGGCACGTCGGACTCGTCGGACTTCGTTTCCCGAAGGCCGAGACGATCCGGGCGCAGATCGAGCTCCTGGTCGCCTGAGCGCACCCTCGATGCGCGTGCATTCAGTTCCCGCACGATCAGCGTGTCGATTTCCGGAAATAAGTCCAGTGGGGTATTGACACCCGAACTGGGGGCCGAGGAACATTGTCCGCACGAGAGGTCCACACAGGATCTGCCTCCCCGGAGAATCGGGTCGTCCGGAGATACGCGCCGGTGTGTCACACCCGCTCCCCGGACGTCTCCGGGGAGGCATCTCGTCACTGCGTCTCGTACGCTCGTCGGCGTGACCACGATCCTCGCCCCCGGCATGCGCACGCTCGCCGTCGTCCTCTGGGTCGCCGCCGTCGCCCTCGTCCCGCTCGCGCTCATCACCGGTGACACCCCCTGGCTCGCGCCCGTCCCGAGCCTGTTCATCGCCTTCGTCGCCTGGGCGGTGCTGTGGCGGCCCCGGTACGAGCTCACGTCGGAGCACCTCCGCATCGTCGACGTCCGGCGCACGAGCACGTACGCCTGGCGGCGCGTCACCGAGGTCCGCACCAAGTACGGCATCGAGGTCGTCTCGAGCGAGGGCGTCCGTCGCACCTGGCTCGCGACCCGCAGGTCGGCACGGCTCAGCGCCGTGGTCGACGGACGGCCTGGAGGCGCGGATCACCTCGACGTCGACGCTGCGGCCGAGCGCATGCGGGCCTTCGTGCCCGCCCCGCCGGCGCAGGACGGCCCACCTCCGGCGACGGTGACGGCTGCGCCGATCACCCACCGGGCGCACGGATGGACCGTCGTCGGGCTGATCGTCCTCGGCGTCGTCGCGACCATGGCGGCCGCGCAGCTCTGACCGCAGGCGGCCTGGGGCGGGCGTACCTGGCCGATTCGGGCGTACCTGCCCGTTCCTTTCGACTGGGTACGCCCGTTTCCGCTTCCCACCGCACCCGTCATGGGAGAGAACGAGCGTGGCGGACCCGCACCGCGCCTCCAGGCCGCGGCTATCGCGTCCGCGCCTGCCGGACGCGGGCGTACCTGGCCGATTCGGGCGTACCTGGTCGTTCCTTTCGACTAGGTACGCCCGAATCCGCTTCCCACCGCACCCGTTATGGGACAGAACGGACGCAGGAAACACGACATCCCCGACGTCGTGGGACGTCGGGGATGTCGTTCGGTGTCGGCGGCGGCTACTCGTCCGAGCCCGCGGCGAGGATCTGCCGGCGCAGCTCCCGACGCTCGCGCTGGACGTCCGGGTCCGGCAGGGGCACCGCGGCGATGAGTCGCTGCGTGTACGGGTCCTGCGGGTCGCGGAGGATCTGGTCGCGCGTGCCGACCTCGGCGAGGTGACCGTGGTGGAGCACCGCGATCCGGTCGGCGAGGACGTCGATGACCGCGAGGTCGTGCGTCACGAACAGGCAGGCGAAGGCGAACTCACGCTGCAGGTCCTTGAGCAGCTCGAGGACGGTGGCCTGCACCGACACGTCGAGCGCCGACGTCGGCTCGTCCGCGATGAGCAGCTTCGGCCGCAGGGCCAGCGCACGGGCGATGCCGATGCGCTGCTTCTGCCCACCGGAGAGCTCGTGCGGGAACCGGGTGGAGTACGCGGTGGGGAGACGGACCGCCTCGAGCAGGTTCTCGACCTCGCGCTCGAGCTCGCGGCCCTTCATGCCCTTGCCGAGCAGGAGGGGCTCACCGATGGACTGCCCGATCGTCATGCGCGGGTTGAGCGACGACGACGGGTCCTGGAAGACGATGCCCGCGTTCTGGTGCACCTGGCGGACGAGCGAACGGGTCGGCTTCGAGAGGTCGACACCGGTGACCTCGAGGCCGCCCGAGGTGATGGGCAGGAGGCCGATCGCGGCACGGCCGAGGGTCGACTTGCCGGAACCGGACTCGCCCACCAGGCCCACGACCTCGCCCTCGTGCACCGTCAGGTCGACGCCGTCGATGGCCCGGAAGGCCTTGACGCGCCCGCGACCCGGGTACTCGATGACGACGTCCTTGAACTCGAGGACCGCCGGGCCGAGCGTCTGGACGACGTCGGTGTGGAGCAGGGTCTCCCCCACCTGCACCGAGGTGTCCTGGTTCTCCTGCTCGACGACGGACTCGAGGGTCTCGGTGAGGTCGATGACGACGTCGCCCGCCTGGCCGAGCCGGGGCACGGCATCGAGCAGCGTCTGCGTGTACTCGTGCTGCGGGGCGGCGAAGACGTCGCGCACGCTGCCGGTCTCGACGGCCACACCCTGCTTCATGACCACGATGCGGTCGGCGAGGTCCGCGACGACGCCCATGTCGTGGGTGATGAGCAGCACCGCGCTGCCGAGCTTGCCGGCGAGGTCGCGGATGAGGTCGAGGATCTCGGCCTGCACGGTGACGTCGAGGGCCGTGGTGGGCTCGTCGGCGATGAGGAGCTTCGGGTCGCAGGAGATCGACTGCGCGATCATGGCACGCTGCCGCTGACCGCCCGAGAGCTGGTGCGGGTACGAGTCGAAGGCCTTCTGCGGGTCGGGCATCTCCACCAGGGTGAGCAGCTCGATCGCGCGGGTCTTCGCCTCGCTCGGCGAGATGCCGTAGTGGATGCGGAGCGTCTCGACGATCTGCGACCCGACGGTGAAGACCGGGTTGAGGGCCGTCATCGGCTCCTGGAAGATCACCGCGATCTCCTTGCCGCGGTACTCGCGCAGCTGCGCCGACCGGAGGCCGAGGAGCTCGGTGCCGTTGAACTCGATCGACCCGTTCACGCGGGCGTTCCGTGGCAGGAGGCCGAGGATCGACATCGAGCTCACGGACTTGCCGGAGCCGGACTCGCCCACGAGCGCGAGGACCTCACCGGAGCGGATCTCGTAGGAGAGCTTCTTGACGGCGGGGGTCCAGACGTCGTCGACCGCGAAGTCGACGTCGAGCCCGGAGACCTTGACGACGGGGGTGCTGGTGGCGGCCGGGGTGGTGGCCGCGGAGGCGGGCGTGCTCAACGACGTCCGGTCCTTTCCCGGCCGCTCGTGGCGACCGCGTGGGTGGTGATGGTGGAGCGCTGGCGTCGGGGCTGCAGGCGTGCGGAGCGACGGCTCCGACCTGCGACGATGGAGGCATGCCTGCCACCCCGACGACGCGCGATGTGTTCGTGTCCCAGTTCAACCGCGGACTCGCGATCGCCCTGTGGCTGATCGTGGCCCTGCTCTTCGTCACGACGGTACTGAACGACACGACCTGGCAGGACCGTGTCCTCGCCCTCGTGCCGACGGCCTTCGGTGTCCTGCTCGGCTGGGTGGCGCTCTGGCGTCCGCGGCTGACGGTCGGCGACGACGGCATCGAGGTCGTCAACGTCTTCCACACGGTGCGGGTGCCCTGGGCGGCGCTCGTGCACGTCGACACGCGCTTCGCCCTGACGCTCGTCACGCCGAACCGCAAGGTCGCCGTCTGGGCGGCCCCGGCCCCCGGTCGAGCGGGCGTCGCCCTGGCCCGCCGGCAGAACCAGCGTCACGGCAACGTCGTGCCCGACACCGGAGACGGCAACCGCCGCGCGGGCGACCTGCTGTCGACGGCGTCCGGCGATGCGGCGTACCTGATCCGCCACCGCTGGGACGACCTGCGCGAGCGGGGCGCCATCGAGCTCGGCACGGCGGACACCGTGCGCGTGCCGGTCACGCTGCACTGGGCGTCGATCGCGCTGCTCGCGGCGACCGCCGTCGGTGGCTGGTTCGCCATCGCGGCTCGCTAGGACCCGGGGGGACGTCACGCGCTGATCATCTCCGAACCGGAGGTGTTCTCCGGCTCGCGCGTCTTGCGGAGGCTGAACCGCTTCGAGCGCGGGTCGAACGCGTCGCGCAGGCCGTCACCGATGAAGTTCACGCAGAGCGCGAGCAGCACGATGAACGATGCAGGCCACCAGAACAGGTACGGACGCGTCTGGAACGCCGACTGGTTCTGGCTGATGAGCAGACCGAGCGACGAGTCCGGCGCCTTGATGCCGTAGCCGAGGTAGCTCAGGGCGGTCTCGAGCAGGATCGCGGAGGCGATGAGCAGCGTTGCGGAGACGATGATCACGCCGATCGCGTTCGGCAGGATGTGGCGGAAGATGATCCGGCCGTCCGAGGCACCGGCGACCCGCGCCGCCTCGACGAACTCACGTTCGCGGAGCGACAGGAACTCGGCACGCACCAGACGAGCGATGACCATCCAGGACACCAGACCGAGCAGGAGCGCCAGGCCCCACGCGCCGAGACCGTTGGCCGTCTTGCCGACCACGGCGCCGATCACGATCGCCGGGATGACGATGAAGATGTCGGTGATGCGCATGAGCACAGCGTCGACGGTGCCGCGGAAGTAGCCCGCGATGGCGCCGACGACGACACCGATGATCGTCGCGAAGACGCCGATCACGATCATCACGAGCACCGAGTTCTGGATGCCGCGCATCGTCAGGGCGAAGTAGTCCTTGCCGATGCGGTCCTGACCGAACGGGTGGTCCGAGGTCGGGGCGCCACCGTTCTGCAGGTCCTCGAGCGCCTTGTACGAGTAGTGCCACCAGCCCGGGATCGGGCCGAGGCCGACCGCCGAGACGGCGAAGACCAGCACGAGGACGTAGACGATCAGCGCGATGACCGCGAGGCGGTTGGCGAGGAAGCGACGGAGGATGATCCGTCCCTGGCTCTCGCCGAGCTGCTTCTCGTGGGAGTCCGGGGTGTTCCCGACGCCCGTGCCGTCGCCGATGTTGGGTTCGAGCGGTGCGCCGCCCTGGATGGTGCTCATCGGGTTCCCTCCTGGGAGTGCAGGGTCGTCGGTCCCGTCGTCGCGGTCATCGGACACGCACCCGCGGGTCGAGGGCCGAGTAGGCGAGGTCGGCGAGGAAGTTGAACGCGATCGCGGTGATCGCGATGACGAGGAAGTACCCCATCACCGGGTTCACGTCCGTGATCGACAACCCGCTGTTGAACAGGCTGCCCATGCCGGAGATCGCGAAGACGCGCTCGGTGATGATCGCGCCACCGAGCAGCGCGCCGATGTCGGTCGCCACGAGGGTCGCGATCGGGATCAGCATGTTGCGGAGCGCGTGGCGCACGATGACGGTGCGCTCCGGCAGGCCCTTCGCACGGGCGGTGCGCACGTAGTCCTGGTCGAGGACCTCGAGCATGCCCGAGCGGGAGTACCGCGTGTAGCTCGCGAAGCTGATGAGCAGGAGCGAGATCGTCGGCAGCAGCAGGTGCGTGTAGGTGTCGATCCCGTTGATCCAGAAGTCACCGGTCAGACCGGGCGTCTGCGAACCGACGGTCGCGATCGGACGGGACACGTAGTTCTGCGTGTAGTCGATCCACGAGCGCATGAAGCGGTCGAGCAGGATGACGCCGGCGCTCAGGAACGCGGTCAGTGCACCGATGCGCATCATCAGGCCGCGGTCGTGGCCGCCGACGAACCAACCGGACGCCAGCCCGACCAGGACGGTGACCACCGCGAGGATGAAGATCGTCGCCCCGGACGAGACGTTCAGCAGCCCCTGCAGCGCGAAGTAGCAGATGATCGCGACGAGCACGTTGATGCCCGCGACGAGCCATGCCCGACGGTTCTTCGTGCCGGCGAGCAGCGCGACCATGGCCAGGCCGATGCCGGCGCTGAACAGGATCACGAAGACCGGACCGAGCGACGGGTTGGTGAACCACCCGGTCGCCTGCATGAGCAGGAGCATGCCGGCGGTCACGACGGCACTGATCGCACCGACCACGAGCCGACGCTTCAGGATGCCCCCGACCACGAGCTGGATGACCAGTCCGACGACTATCGCGATGACCACGAGGTTGACCGGTGGGATCTTCGGGTCGACGAGGAAGTTGTTGTAGTCGAGCGCGATGAACGACTTCAGCAGCACGGCCATCAGGAAGGACGGCAGCGAGTACAGGAAGAAGCTGACCAGCGTGATCGAGTAGTCGAAGCCCGAGTAGACGCGGAGGGCGGTGACGACGCCGAGGCCGATGCCGAAGATGATCGCCAGGATGAACGAGAACGTCACCAGCTGGATCGTCGAACCGACGGCCTGCGGGAGGAGCTCGGCGACCGGCTGGTTGTTGAACGTCGTGCCGAGGTCGCACTGACCGATGACGCACTTGCCGACGCCGGTGATCCAGAGCCCCCAGCGGAGCGGCGGGATGACGTCGAGGTGCTGCGCCGCGGTCCGTGCAGCGATGAGCTGGTCACGGTTCGGCGAGTTGCTGCTCTGGAGGTCCTGCAGGGGGTTTCCCGCGATCGCCGCCAGGTTGTACATGATGAACGATGCAGCGATGAGGATGAGGACCGAGACGAGGATCCGTCTCGCGATGAAACTCACCATGGGCGATGGGTGCCTCTCCGGTGTGGTGGATCGTACTGCTGGTCGTCCGATCGGGCGGCCCGAGCAGCAAGAGTACTGGGTCCCGCCACGCGGTCTTCGTCGACTGCGTGCGGCGGTGGGTGCCGGGGTCTCCGGCGGAGGGTGGGGGCCGGGCAGGGTCCCGGCTCACGGGAGGGCGCCGGACTCGTCGAGTCCGGCGCCCCCTCGTGTGTGGTGCTGATCAGCGACCGGTCAGGATCACTTGGTCCAGTCCCAGACGTTCCAGACGATGCCCGTCTGGCCGCCGAAGTACTTGACACCCTTCAGCTGCGAGCTCGTGGCGAACAGCCCCGGGCTCTGGAACAGCGGCAGGCCGTAGGCCTGGTCGAAGGCGATCTTGTCGATCTGCTGCTTCATGTCGTCGAGCTTCGACTCGTCCAGCGTCGTCTGCGTCTCGACAGCGAGCTTCGAGGCCTCTTCGTTGGCGAACTTGTTGTAGTTGCCCTCGTTGTTGGTCTGGAAGAGCTGCGGGATCGCGGCGTTGCCGGCACCCGGGTTGACCCAACCGAAGATCGAGGCGTCGTAGTCGCCACCCGCGAGGAGCGAGGACCAGTCGGGCGAACCGCCGTCGACGACCTTGATGCCGGCCTTGGCAGCCGAGGACTGGATCGCCTGGAACGTGTCCACGCGGTTCGGGTTCTCGGTGTTGTAGAGGATCTTGACGGTCGGGGTCGCACCGTTCAGGAGCTTCTTCGCCTGGTCGATGTCGACCTTCGAGTACTCGTCGGAGTCGTTCGACTTCACGGCCTCGTCGTAGCCGTCCTGGCCCGGCAGGTAGAGCTGCGAGTCGAGGACCTTGGCGTCCTTCTGGATCGGGGTGACGATCGACTTGAGGATCTGGTCACGCGGGATCGTGAGGAGGAAGGCCTTGCGGACGTTCTCGTCCTTGAACACGGACGAGCCGAAGTTCAGGTCGAGGTGGTCGTAGGCGACCTGGGCGCCGTCGATGACCTTCACGCCGGAGGCGGCGTCGAGGGCCTTGACGGTGTCGGCGGACGCCTGCGGCTGGATCGCGTCGACCTCGCCGTTCTGGAGGGCCGTGACCTGGGCGTTGGCGTCACCGATGAAGCGGACGACGAGCTTGCCGAAGTTCACCTTGTGGTCGCCGGTGTACTCCGGGTTCGGCACGAAGGTCATCGACTGCTTCGGGGTCCAGGCGGACACCATGAGCGGGCCACCCGAGACGAGCAGCTTCTTGTCGCTCGGCAGGCTGGTCTTGTCGTAGCCCGTGTTGATGAAGTCGGCGACCTTCTTCAGCGTCGAGTTCGCCGGGGCCGGGTTCGCGGTGTCACCGGCCGGGGTGTCCTTGAGCGCCTTGAGCAGGTCGTCGGTGGTCGTGCCCGCCTCGTCCGCGACGACGTGCGCCGGGAACTGGATCGGGTTGACGAGGTTCCAGTCGACGTACGGCTTCTTGTACGTGAGGGTGATCGACGTCTTGGTGATGTCGGTCGGGTAGTCCGTCTGGAACGGCGACGCGGCGGCGAGCGAGAAGTACTGCGTCCCGCTGGTCACCTTGCCGTCGGCGTCCTGCGTGTCGGAGTCGTAGTACCCGGAGGCCTGCGCCCAGCCCAGGAGGAGGTCGTCAGAGGTGATGGCCTTGCCGTCGGACCACTTCGCGTCCTTGTTCAGCGTGTACTTGACCTTGAGCGGGTCGTCGCTGAGCTTCTTGACCGTGCCGAGGTCGGTGTTCGGCGTGATCTTGTAGTCCGAACCCAGGGTCACGAACTGCGGCTGCGTCATGTAGTTGAGCATGCCGTTCATGTCCAGGTTGCCCTGGGGGGTGTTGAAGTTGAACGACGTGACCTCGTTCACCTGCGCGATGGTGATGGTCTTGTTCGACGCCGAACCGGACTCGTTGGCACTCGGAGAGGTGGTGCAGCCGGCGAGGGCGATCGCTGCCGCCCCGGCCAGGGCGACGACGCCGAGCAGCTGGCGTCCCCGCTTCTTGGTGATGTTCACTCTGTGATCCTCCTGATGGAATGTGATCGAACGTGCAGGAGGCATGCCTCCACGGCGCGTTCGCAAGAACCATAGGTGCGGGTCGGAGGGCCCTCAAAATCTCCGGAGAAGTTGTTACACACCGGAAACGTGCGCGGCAGATCGTTGCGTGAGACTGTGAATATTTGCGCCACTACGGTGCCATACGCAACGCGTGCGCTTGACGTTGCAAAGGATTCTGAACAGTCTTGCAACACACCCCGGAGTCGATGAACGCTCGGGGAACGTCTCGCGGCAGGTTCCGAGGACGCCGGACCGAGTCTGGCCGTAGCGTGAACACGTGCTCGCGAACGACATCCCCCACCTCCACGTCCCGTCCTCCCCGACCGTCAGCGGCGATCCCCGGAGCGGAGGTGCGGCCTTCGTCGCGGTCTCGCGACCGGACCTCGAGCAGGACGCCTACCGCAGCACGATCGAGCGGGTGACCGGCGACGGTGCCGTCCGCTGGACCGCCGGTGACCACGACTCGTCGCCTGTTCTCTCCCCCGACGGCCGGTGGCTGGCGTTCCTCCGCAACGACGAGAAGGACCGTCCCCAGCTCGCTGTCGCGCCGGTCGACGGCGGCGAGGCCCGTGTCGTCACCGCACTGCCCCTCGGAGCCGGGACGCCAGTCTGGTCCCCCGACTCCACGCGCGTCGCCGTCACGGCACGCTTCCCCGAGCCGGGCCGCTACGGGTCGGCCGTGTCCGCAAGCGACCGCCGTCCGGCTCCGAACGCCGAGGCTCCGCGTCTCATCACCCGGCTGGACTTCCACGTCAACGGCACCGGGTACCTGCTGGACAAGCCGCAGCAGTTGGTCGTCGTGGACGTGACCGACCGCGACGCCCCGCTCGTCGACTCCGCGCTGACGAGTGCCCCGTGCTCCGTCTCCGCGCCGGTCTGGTACCCGGACGGCAGCGCGCTGCTCGTCGTCGCACCGCGCGACCTCGGAGCCCGCGAGACGCACGACGACGACCTCTACCGCGTCGACGCCGCCGAGGGGACGATCACCCTCGCCGTCCGCACCGAGGGCTCGGTCAGTTCCGCCACGGCGACCCCTGACGGCACCGTCTACTACACCGGTGCGTCCCACCTCGAGGGTCGGCTGGTCGGCGAGCCGGAAGGCCTCTGGGCGGCTGCGCACGGCAGCGACCCCGTCCGCCTGACCGCGCGCGAGACCGTCGACGTCACGGGGACGCCCGCGGTGTACGGCGACGACGTGCTGATCGCCGTCCTCGACCGCGGCACCGTCGGGATCCGCCGGGTCCCGACCGGGACGGCTGCGCCGCTGCAGCTCGACGAGCTCCCGACGGTGCTCGGCGGCCACGTGGTCGTGTCGGGCTTCGACGTGGACGGGGACGTGCTCGTCGCGACCGCCGGCACGCCAGCGTCCCCCGGCGAGGTGCACGTCGTCGACCTCACCGAGCGAAACGACGGATCCACCGACCCCGGCGCGCAGCCCGCCACCGTCCTCACCGACTACGCCGCACCGCTCCGCACCGACGCTGCGGCCCCTGGCGTCCGCCGTATCGAGGAGCTCACCGGCACCTCCCCCGACGGCACCCCCGTGCACGGTTGGGTGGTCCTGCCCGAGGGCGAGGGCCCGCACCCCGTGCTCCGGGTGGTCCACGGCGGCCCGTTCGGCCAGGACACGTGGGCGTTCTTCGACGAGGCGCAGGTGTACGCCAGCGCCGGCTACGCCGTCGTCATCGGCAACCCGCGCGGTTCCGGCGGCTACGGCCTCGAGCACGGCCGCGCGGTCATCGGGGCGATGGGCACCGTCGACGTGGACGACGTGCTCGCCCTGCTCGACGCCGCACTCGAGCGACCCGACCTCGACGCGACCCGCGTCGGCATCATGGGCGGCTCGTACGGCGGCTTCATGACGAGCTGGGTCGCGGCGCACCACGGCGAGCGCTTCGTCGCCGCGTGGAGCGAGCGTGCCGTGAACGCCTGGGACTCGTTCGCCGGCAGCTCCGACATCGGCTGGTTCTTCGCGGACGCGTACGTGGGCGCGGACCCGGAGGAGCAGCGTCGCCGCAGCCCGTTGTCGTACGCCCACCAGGTCACGATCCCGTTCATGGTCGCGCACTCCGAGGAGGACTGGCGCTGCCCGATCGAGCAGGGACAGCGGCAGTTCGTCGCGCTGAAGCGCGCCGGTGTCGACACTTCGTTCCTGGTGTTCCCGGGCGAGGGGCACGAGCTCTCGCGCGCGGGTCGTCCGCAGCACCGCGTGCAGCGGTTCGAGCACGTGCTCACGTGGTGGGCGAAGCACCTGCCCGTCACGCCGGTCGCCTGACCGGACGGACGACGGACGGGAGGCGCGGTGCCAGCTGGCACCGCGCCTCCCGTCATCGGGACGCCGTCATCAGGTGTTGTACTGGGCGAAGACCGACTGTGCACCCTCCCCGCCGAAGGGGAGCGCCACCCACGTCAGCCCGACCTGGCCACGGACATTGCCGTCGTAGGTCGTCAGGGTCCGGTTGACGGAGTACGTGTTGCACCCGGCTGCCGGGATGTCCTTGGTGCCGTGGTCCTTGTTCGCACCCGGGTGGTAGGTCGTCACCGTCGGCGAGATGAAGTTCGGGGTGGCGCCGGGCAGCTTGCCGACGCACACCCGCACGGAGTCCAGGTGTGCGGACTTGGCGGAGACCGACGACCAGTTCGAGTAGACGGCGAGGCTGATGCTCGAGCCGTCGACCACCGGGTAGGTGAGCGTCGACGTGTACTGCCCCGCCTTGGTCACCCGCGTGGTCGTCTCGGACGCTGCGTGCGCCGGTGTGGCGACGCCGATGGCGAGGACCGCTGCGGCGCCGGCGGCCACCGTGGCTGCCCAACGCCCTCCCCGGGTGAAGCCCCGACGGGCTCGGTGTTCCGTGCTGGTCTTCGTGTTCGTGATCGTCATGTGGTTCCCCTCTCACTGTTCCGATCGGACCCGTCCAGGTGACCAGTTCGGTCGGACGGGTGTCGCGGGTGCTCAGGGAATGCACGAGAACATCGGTTGGTCGGTGCCCGCCCCGACGACGCGGGGCGGGCACCGCCGACAACGGCACCGTCGGTCAGGCGAACGCCTCGACCGGCGGGCAGGCGCAGACCAGGTTGCGGTCGCCGTAGGCCTGGTCGATCCGTCGCACCGGCGGCCAGTACTTCCGGGCGCTGATGCCCGGCAGCGGGTAGACGGCCTGCTCGCGCGTGTACGCGTGCGTCCACTCGCCGGAGATCACCGACGACGCCGTGTGCGGCGCGTGGACGAGCGGGTTGTCGTCCGCCGGCCACTCCCCACGCTCGACGGCCGAGGCCTCGGCGCGGATCGCGAGCATCGCGTCGACGAACCGGTCGAGCTCGGCCAGGTCCTCGCTCTCGGTCGGTTCGACCATGAGCGTGCCCGCGACCGGGAACGACATCGTCGGCGCGTGGAAGCCGTAGTCGACCAGGCGCTTCGCGACGTCGTCCACGGTGATGCCGGTGGTGTCACGCAGCGGGCGGAGGTCGAGGATGCACTCGTGCGCCACGAGGCCGTCCTCGCCCGTGTAGAGCACCGGGAACGCGTTCCGCAGGCGGGCGGCGATGTAGTTCGCCCCGAGCACGGCGGCCTCGGTCGCACGGGTGAGCCCCTCGAGTCCCATCATCCGGACGTAGGTCCAGGTGATCGGCAGGATGCTCGGGCTGCCGTACGGTGCCGCGCTGACGGGACCGCCGGCGTGCGCCAGGCGGTCGTCGGCATCGGCGCTCGTCGCGCCCGTGCGCCGGTCGGACTGCTGCGCGAACGGGTGTCCGGGCAGGAACGGTGCGAGGTGCGACTTCGCCGCGACCGGTCCGACGCCGGGTCCGCCGCCACCGTGCGGGATGCAGAACGTCTTGTGCAGGTTGAGGTGCGAGACGTCGCCGCCGAAGTCGCCGAACCGGGCGTGACCGAGCAGGGCGTTGAGGTTCGCCCCGTCGACGTAGACCTGGCCGCCGGCGTCGTGCACGGCGTCGCAGACCTCGCGGATGTCGTGCTCGTAGACGCCGTGGGTGGACGGGTACGTGATCATCAGCGCCGCGAGCTGCTCGCCGTGCTGCACCGTCTTCGCGCGGAGGTCGTCCAGGTCGACGTTGCCGTTCTCGTCGCATGCCACGACGACGACCTTCATGCCGGCGAGGACTGCGGACGCCGCGTTCGTGCCGTGCGCACTCGACGGGATGAGGCAGACCGTCCGGGACTCGTCGCCACGGGACCGGTGGTAGCCGCGGATCGCGAGGAGTCCGGCGAGCTCGCCCTGGCTCCCGGCGTTCGGCTGCAGGGAGACGGTGTCGTACCCGGTGACCTCGGCCAGCCAGGTCTCCAGGTCACCGATCATGTCGAGGTAGCCCTCGACGTCCTCGCGGGGGGCGAACGGGTGCACGTTCGCGAACTCCGGCCAGGTCACCGCGGCCATCTCGGTGGCTGCGTTGAGCTTCATCGTGCAGCTGCCGAGCGGGATCATGCCGCGGTCGAGGGCGTAGTCCTTGTCGGCGAGGTGCTTCAGGTACCGCATCATGCGGGTCTCGCTGCGGTGCGCACTGAACACCGGGTGCGTCAGGTACTCGCTCTGGCGCTCGAGGGCGGACGGGAGGCCCGTGGCCGCGTCACGCACGGCCGCCTCGGTCGCGGGGACGGTCACGTCCACCGCCCCGAACACGCCCGCCAGGCGGGTGACGTCGTCGGGCGTGGTCGTCTCGTCGACGGAGAGCTGGAACACGTCCCCGTCCACCTGGTGCAGCAGGAAGTCGGCGTCCTGCGCCGCGGCGACGACCGCCCCGGCGCGACCGGCGGCCCGCAGGGTGAGCGTGTCGAAGAACGCGTCGTGCACGACGTCGAGACCGGCGTCGCGGGCGACCGCGGCGAGCGCCGACGTCGTCCGGGCCACCCGGTTCGCGATGAACCGCAGCCCTTCGGGCCCGTGGTAGACCGCGTACATCGAGGCCATGACGGCGAGCAGGACCTGCGCGGTGCAGATGTTGCTCGTCGCCTTCTCGCGGCGGATGTGCTGCTCGCGGGTCTGCAGGCTGAGTCGGTACGCCATCGCGCCGTCGGCGTCGAAGGACACCCCGACCAGGCGACCCGGCAGCTGGCGCTCGAGCCCCGCGCGGACGGCGAGGTACCCGGCGTGCGGGCCGCCGAAGCCGAGCGGGACGCCGAAGCGCTGGCTGGTCCCCACGGCGACGTCGGCGCCGAGGTCTCCGGGGCTGGCGAGGAGCGTCATCGCGAGGAGGTCCGCCGCGACGACCGCGATGCCGCCGCCGGCGTGGACGCGCTCGATGGTGCTGGACGGGTCCACGATCCGTCCGGAGGCACCCGGGTACTGCAGGATGACGCCGAAGGCACCGTCGAGCTGCTCGTCACTCGGTCCGGCAACCGGGTCGAAGGACCGCAGCGTGATGCCGACGGCCTCGGCCCGGTGGTCGAGCAGCGCGCGCGTCTGCGGGAGCAGGTCGGCGTCGACGAGGAACGCGTCGCCCTTCACCTTGGAGGCGCGGCGGGCGAGGAGCATGCCCTCGACCACGGCGGTGCCCTCGTCGAGCATCGAGGCGCCCGCCGTGGCCATGCCCGTCAGGTCGGAGACCATCGTCTGGAAGTTGATGAGTGCTTCGAGCCGGCCCTGCGAGATCTCCGGCTGGTACGGCGTGTAGGCCGTGTACCAGCTCGGGTTCTCGAGCACGTTCCGCTGGATCACCGCGGGCGTGTGGGTGCCGTGGTACCCGAGGCCGATCATGGCGCGGCGGACCGTGTTGCGTCCGGCCTTCGCGCGGAGTTCGGCGAGCGCCTCGGTCTCGCCGACGGCGGCGGGGATGGACGAGCGTGACTCCGGGGCGGCGTGGATCGACTCCGGGATCGCGGCACGGACCAACGCGTCGAGCGACGCGTGCCCGACCGCGTCGAGCATCGTCTGCTGGTCGGCCGGCGTGGTGCCGATGTGCCGGTCGGCGAAGGACGTCTGGAGGTTCTCGAGGTCGCCGGTCATGCGATGGACGCCCGGTACGCGTCGTGGTCCATGAGGTCCTCGGGGAAGGACGTGCCGTCCACCTTGATCTTCACGAGCCAGCCGACGCCGAACGGGTCCTGGTTGACGGTGTCCGGCGCGTCGACGACGGCGTCGTTCACCGCGACGACCTCGCCCTCGATCGGGGCGAACAGCTCACCGACGCTCTTCGTCGACTCGATCTCGCCGATCTGGTCGCCGGCGGTGGTCGCGGTGCCCACGGCGGGCAGCTCGACGTAGACGACGTCACCGAGCTGCTCGGCGGCGTGGTCCGTGATGCCGACGGTGACGGTGTCGCCCTCGACGAGGAGCCACTCGTGGTCGGCGGTGTACTGGAGTGCGGTCTGGTCGGTCACGGGATCAGCCTTTCTGAGGGCGGCGGTAGAAGGGGAACGCGGTGACGGTGCTGGGGATGGCCGTGCCGCGGACGTCGATGTGGAGGAGTTGTCCCTCGGTGGCGAGCGCCGGGTCGACGAACGCCATCGCGACGGGGTGTCCGAGCGTCGGCGAGAGCGCCCCGGAGGTGACGGTGCCGACGATCACGCCCTCGTGCACGACGTCGTACCCGGCCCGCGGCGCGCGACGGCCCTCGGTCACGAGTCCCACGAGGACACGCGCGTCGGTGGCGGGCACCACGCTGTCGGACCCGACGAAGTCACCGTCCTGGGCGACGACCCGGCCGAGCCCCGCCTGCGCCGGGCGCACGTCGGTGCCGAGCTCGTGTCCGTAGAGCGGCATGCCGGCCTCGAGCCGCAGGGTGTCGCGCGCGGCGAGCCCGGCAGGGACGACGCCACGGTCGGCACCGGCCTCGAGCAGGGCGTCCCAGAGCGCGGTCGCGACGGACGGGTCGCTGTAGACCTCGAAGCCGTCCTCGCCGGTGTACCCGGTGCGGGCGACGAGGACGTCGGACCCGTCGAACACGGCGTGCAGGACCCGGTAGTACCGGAGCTCGTCGAGCGGGGACTCCGGCTGCAGGCGGTCGGCGACGACGAGGGCGTCGAGCGTCCCGGCGGCCGCGGGCCCCTGGATCGCGACGAGCGCGGTGCTGTCGGAGTCGTCGGAGACCACGACGTCGAACCCGTCGGCGCGGGCGGTCAGGGCATCGACCGCCACCTGCCGGTTGGACGCGTTCGCGACGACGAGGAAGACGTCCTCGTCGGTGCGGTAGACGACGAGGTCGTCGAGGATCCCGCCGTCCTCCGCCAGGAGCAGCGAGTACTTCGCCCGACCGACGGCCATCGCGCCGAAGGACCCGGCGAGCGCGTGGTCGAGGAACCGGACGGCCTCGGCGCCGGTGACGCCGATCTCCGCCATGTGCGAGAGGTCGAACACCCCCGCCGCCTGACGCACCGCGTGGTGCTCGGCGAGGTCGGACGAGTAGCGCACGGGCATGCGGTACCCGGCGAAGTCGGTGAAGGACGCACCGGCGGCTTCGTGCGCGGGCTCCAGCGGGGAGGAGCGCAGTGGGGACGGACTCATGGCGGAGTTCTCCTGGCATCGGCAGGGCCCGACGACCGTCGTCGGGTGGAACTCCCCCTCTGTCATGTGCCTGAGAGTTTCACCGCGGCCCGTGAGGTCCGGCGGCTTTCACCGTGGGCGAGACGACCGAGCGTCTGCTTTTCAGAGTGGCCTGTCCGCTGCGGTGTTGGACCTGAGAGATTGGCGGGGGGATTGCTCCTTCGGTGTCGATCCGGTGCCAGGGGCACCGCAAGACGTCTCCCGCGACGGATGAGCGGCCGGTGTTCAGTTGTCCGCGCACGAGCATACCCAGCCCGCGTTACGGGCATGTGTCGTGTGCCGCGCTTCGACATCTCGTAGAATGCCCGGGTGGCAGGACAGCGATCGCGCCCCCGTGGGCAGCTGGAGCAGGCGGTGCTCGACGCGCTCTGGTCCGCCGAGACCGGGCACAGCGCTCATGAAGGGCTCAGTGCCCGGCAGGTCCTCGACGCGTTCCCGGAGCCACGCCCAGCACTGACGACCGTGCTCACGGTGCTCGACCGGCTCGGCCGCAAGGGCCAGGTGGAGCGGCAGCACCACGACGATGCGCCACTGACCTTCCGCGCGACGAACAGCCGTGAGGAACAGACCGCCTCCCTCATGTCGAACGCCCTCGCGGCCGCGACCGACCGCGAAGCCGCCCTCCTGCAGTTCACGGGGTCACTCGCCTCCGACGACCTCGACGTCCTCCGCCGCGCCCTCGACGCCCGAGCCCGCTCCTGACGGACCCCCTGCCGTGGTCGTCACCGGAGTCGTCCTCATCGCGCTCGCCCTCGCGGTCGTGGTCCTCGCGCCCCGGTTCCTGACCCGCTCGGCGTGGACGATCGACCGTCCACGCACCGCGCTCGTGTCGTGGTCGGTCGCCGTCCTCCTCGGCGTGGTCGGCTTCGTCGCCGGCATCACCCTCGTGGTCCTCGCGAACCGGCCGATCACCGACCCGTTCCGCCTCGGCGACTCCCCCACGCACGGCCTGAACATCGGCGTCGCACTGCTCGCGGTCCTCGCGTTCGTCATCGCGGTGCGCGTCCGCCCCGGCCCCGAGCACGACGCCGTCCGCGAGGCCATGCGCTCCGGCGCGGCCCCCCACCGCGAGATCGACGGCACGCCCGTCGCGGTCGTCGAGGCCGAGCACGCACTGGCTTGCGCGGTCCCCGGCAGGTCCGGCGGGGTGCTGGTGAGCACCGGGCTCGCGGACCGACTGCGGACGGACGAACTGGAGGCCGTGGTCGCCCACGAGCGAGCGCACCTGACCCAGCGCCACGCGATCGCGGTCGGGGTCGCCGAATCGATCGAGCGTGCGGTCCCGTGGATCCCGGGGGCACGCGCCATGGCGCGGTCGACGCGCGTCCTCGTGGAGTTCGCGGCCGACGACGCGGCCGCCCGCCGCGTCGGGCGGGACGCGCTGCGCCGGGCTGTCCTGGTGGCGGACGGGACGAGCGCGCTCGGGGCGATCCGTGCCTCCAGGCTGTCCTGAGGGAGCATCTGTCGGAGGCGAGGAATAAGGTGATCGGACCGTGAAGCCACTGACCGAAGCAGACATCCGTTCGTCGTTCGTCAACGCCACCCCGGACGAACTCGCCCAGCTGCCCATCCCGGGCCTGCACGAGATGCTCTGGGACGAGCGCGAGTTCCTCGGCTGGCGCGACCCCCAGGCCGCCCGCCGCGGGTACATCGTGTCCTGGATCGACGAGCGCCCCGTGGGCATCGTCGTGCGTTCCGCCGGTGGATCCCTGCGTCCCGGCATCGCCGCGATGTGCTCGTTCTGCCACTCCCCGCAGCCCGCGACCCAGGTGCGTCTGTTCTCGGCCGCACGCGCCGGCGAGTCCGGGCGGAACGGCAACACCATCGGCTCCTACATCTGCGAGGACCTCGGCTGTTCCATGCTGATCCGCACGGCACCGCCGCACCTCAACCCACCGGCGACGATCGCGATGCGGGGCGAGGCACTGCTGCAGCGGGTCCGGAACTTCACCGAGGACGTCGCGAAGACCGCATGAGTCGGTTCAGCACCGCGCGGTGGGCCGTCGTCGAGGAGCTCGGGGACGGCCGGTGGCGTCTTACCCTGCGTGACGAGGCCGACGACGAACTCGGGGCCTTCGGTCTCGGGGTGGAGGGCCCGTGGGACCCGGACGTCGAGCCGCACGTGGGCTTCGTGCTCGTGCAGCTCGGCCTGACACTGCGCGGCGCTCGGCCGTGGCGCACCGACGAGCTGGGCGACCAGCGGGCACCGGTGCTGCCGCTCGGCTGATCCGCGTCAGCTCGACCGCGTGTACCCGTAGAGGTCCTGCTGGACGGCGTTGACCCAGAGGTCGGGGCCGTCGGGCCGAGCGACGCGCAGGGTCCGGTTGTAGGCCTCGTCGATGATCCTCGGCTCGAACCCGGCCTCGGTGAGGCGCGTCGCGAGCGCGTCGAGCTCCCCGGAGTACTCGAACGACAGCTCGACGCCGTGCTGGTCGGCCCCATGCAACGCCAGAGCGCCGCCGCCTGCCGCGGTGAAGTCGATCCACACACCGCTGTCCGACGTGAGCCGGCGACGGAGTCCCACGGCCTCCGCGACCCCTGCCTGGGCCGTGAGGTCGGCGCCGTACCAGATCGGCATCACCGTCAGCGGCGACGAGGTGCTCCCGGTCGCGGACGTCGACGTCGTCGCGGACATCGGGAGGGGGTCGTCGACCACGAGCAGCGGACCGATGTCGTCGAGGACGGTCCGGCGGACCGTCGCACCGGCGTCGACCAGGGTGCGCTCGAGGTCGTCGAGCGCGGCCGCGGAGTCGGTGAGCAGGACGATCTCGGTCCGTTCCTCGGCGACGGTGTCGACCCGGTGGACCGCGAGGACACCGTCCCCGGCGAACTCGGACCACACGTCGTCGCCGCCCGGCAACGGCTGGAGACCGAGGCCACTGGCGAGTGCGTGCCACGCGGGCGGATCGGTCGTGTACTGGATCTGCTGCACGGTGATCGTCATCGGGTTCCCCCTTCGGATTCGGACACGTACGCGGCAGCGATGCGCTCGACGAGCGCGGAGAGCGAGACCCCTTCGTCGATCGCACGGTGCTTGAGGTCACGCACCAGATCGGCAGGGAGGTACACGTTGAACTGCACCTTTGGGCTGTTCGCCTTGGCTACCATGCTAGCAATCTAGCGCCGTCGCGCCGGATTGTCACGCGGTTCTCACTCGGTGGCGGCGACGAAGTTCCGCAGGATCTCGCGGTCGTCGTCGGCACGGGCCGCCCAGACGAGCTCGCTCCGGTGGTCGTCGGCCTCGAGCGGCAGCAGGACGACCGAGTCCGGCGCTGCCAGGGTGGCGCTCTCCGGGGCGACCGTCACCCCGAGGCCCGCACCGACCAGGTGCAGGACGGTGGCCCAGGTCGTGGCCTCCTGCACGACGGTGGGTCGGCGCGCCCCGGAGACGACCGGCGCCAGGTTGCGCTCCGTCGCGACCGAACCGGCCGCTGCCGGGAAGAACACGAACGGGTCGTCGAGCAGCTCCGACCCGCGGATCGACGTCCGGTCGGCGAGCCGGTGCCTGTGCGGGACGGCGGCGACGAACCGCTCGCTGCGGAACGGCAGGAAGCGCACGGCCGGGTCGGGATCTGGGTCCCGCACGATCGCCAGGTCGAGCTCGCCGCGGACGATCCGTGCCAGCAGCGTGGACGAGTACCCCTCGGTGAGTTCCACGCGCACGAGCGGGTAGCGCTCCCGGAACGCCTGCACCCGTTCGATGGGACCGAGCGGCAGCGCCGAGACGACGAATCCGACGTCGAGCCGACCGGCCTCGCCCCGACCCACACGCGCCGTCTCGTCGAGGTCCCGGCGGGCCTGTTCCAGGAGCGACCGCGCCCGACCCTGCAACACGCGTCCCGCCGGGGTGAGCGCGACGCTGCGACTCGTCCGGGTGAACAGGTCGACGCCGAGCTCGCGCTCCGTCCGCCGGATCTGCTGCGACAGTGCGGGCTGGGCGATCCGGAGGCGTGCGGCGGCCCGTCCGAAGTGCAGCTCGTCGGCCACTGCGAGGAACGCCCGCAGCTGGCGGAGGTCGACATCTGGTGCCCGATCCATGCACACAGCGTATCGATCGGCGTGAACGAGTATTGGACGCCGCTCGACGGGCGGTCGAGGATGGGTGCATGCCCGATGCGACCACCGCCGACGCCCTCACCATCACCGACATCGCCTCGACCGCCGACGCCGAGGCCTTCCGACTCCTCAACGAGGCCTGGATCAGCCGGTTCTTCACGCTGGAGGACGAGGACCGCAAGCTCCTCGGCGACCCGCTCGGCCAGATCGTCGAGCCCGGCGGTGCCGCGTTCGTCGCACGCCTCGACCAGGACGGTCCGGTCATCGGTTGCGTCGGCATCGCTCCCGTCGCCCCCGGGGTGTTCGAGCTCGTCAAGATGGCGGTCTCCCCCGAGCACCAGGGCCACGGCACCGGCCGGAAGCTCATCGCCGTCGCACTCGACCGCGCCCGGGCACTCGGCGCGCACCGGGTCGTCCTCGAGAGCAACGCCCAGCTCGCCAGCGCCGTGCACCTGTACGAGGCGTTCGGCTTCCGGCACCTCGGCCACGACGAGGTCGCCCCGAGTCCGTACGCCCGCGCCGACGTGCACATGACGCTCGACCTCTGACCTCGGCCACGCCGGCGGAACGACCAGTCCGGCAGCCGCCGGATCGCGCGGGACCGTAACGGGGCAGCCCGGCCGTCCGATAGCGTCCGACGAGATGCGGATCCACGAGCGCGCCGAAACCGACCTCGACCCCCTGGTCGAGGTGCTCTGGCGCGTCCACGGCACCGGCTACCCCAGCACCTGGCCGGACGCGCCGCGCGACTGGATCTCCCCCGACGGCCTGCTGGGTGCCTGGGTCGCGATCCACGACGACCAGGTCGTGGGCCACGTCGGCGTCGCCGTGCCGGCACCCGGTCGGATGGCCGAGGTCACCCGACTGTTCGTCGACCCCTCGCACCGCGGCAAGGGGATCGCCGACGCGCTCCTCGCCGCCGCCGAGGCCGCGGCACCAGGCACGCACCTGCGACTCGACGTCACCGAGGAGACACCCGACGCGTGGCGCCTCTACGAGCGCCGTGGCTGGTGCATGACCGGTCGCGGCCCCGCCGACTGGAGCAAGCCCTCGGGCGAGGTCCCGACCGTGCGCTACTACGCGAAGCGGGTCGGCTGAGCCGGTACGCTCGCGGCATGGCGACGTACGAGGTCCAGGCCGTCCGAGAGCGCGGCGCGTGGCAGGTCTTCATCGACGGGATCCTGGTGACCGAGGTCACGCGGTGGCCGTCCGTCGGGTTCGTGTCCCGTGAGTTCCTCGCGATGGACCGCACTGACGACCTGCGCATCCGTGTCGTGGGTCGCAACCAGTACGTCGACGACTGACGCGCCGAGCTCGCGGAGTGGGCCGACGCGCCTGAGCCAATCCGCGCCTCCGGTCCGAGGACCCTGCCCGCCGCTCACGCGACGTGCCAGACCAGCCCCTCCTGCGCACTCGACGGGTAGGCCGCCGCGATCCGCAGCACGGCCTCGCGCAGCGTGTCCGGCGAACACGCCAGGTTGAGCCGCGCGAACCCGCGCCCCTGCGACCCGAACCCGAGGCCGGAGTTGAGCGCGACGTAGGCGTGCTCGCGGAGCGGCACCGCCGGGTCGTCACCGAGCCCGATGCCGCGGAAGTCGAGCCACGCCAGGTACCCAGCCCGGGGCCGGGTGTAGACGACGCCGGGCAGGTGCTCCGCCAACAGCGAGCCGAGCAGCCGCTCGTTCGCGACGATCCGGGCGACCACGTCGTCCAGCCAGTCCGTCGCGAGCGTGAACGCCGCGAGGTTCGCGTGCAGCCCGAGGATGCTCGTGCGGCAGGCCACTTCCTCCCACAGGGTGTCGAGCAGGGTGGCGGTACGCGCGTCCCCGGCGACGATGACGGAGCACTTCACCCCCGCGAGGTTCCACCCCTTGCTCGCACTCGTGACGCACACGCTGCGCGCCCCGGCGGGCTCGGCGATCGCGGCGAACGGCGTGAACTGGACGCCGGGGTGGGTCAGGGGTGCGTGGATCTCGTCGCTGATGACGAGCACGTCGTAGCGCGCGGCCAGTTCGGCGAGCGCCAGGAGGTCGGCGCGGTCGTGCACGAGGCCGACGGGGTTGTGCGGGTTGCAGAGCAGGAACACGCCGACACCGCTGGCGAAGGCGCGCTCGAGGCCCTCGAGGTCGAGCCGGTAGACGCCCCACTGTTCGAGCAGCGGGACCTCCTCGACCTGACATCGGGCCTCTTCGACGAGCTCGAAGAACGGCGGGTAGACGGGCGGCGTGATGGCGACCCGGCCGCCGTCGGGCAGCGCGAGCCGCAGCGACTCGACGATGCCGACGCTGACGTCCGTCGCCAGGTAGACGCGCCCCGGGTCGACGTCCCACCCCCACCGGTCCGCGGCGAACGACGCGAACGCGGGCGCGAGCGGCCCAGGACCGTCGAGGTACCCGAGGTCGGACTGCTGCACCCGCTCGATGAGCGCCTGCCGGATCGCCGGCGCGACCTCGTGGTCCATCTCGGCGACGAACAGGGGCAGCACGTCGGGCGCGTAGCGCGTCCACTTGATGCTCGTGCGGACCCCGCGGAGCGTGCCGACCGGGTCCTCCTCGTCGTGCGCCATGCGTCCCAGCATGCATCGGACTGGAGGCACGGCGCGAGTCCGGACGTCATCTCGCGTCGTCTGCAGGGCGGGTCCGGGCCGGGGGCCGCCCCGTCGGCCGGGCACGCGGAGCTGCCGGTCTGCGATCGTCCACTGAGCAGAAATCGTCGGGTCGCTGGCGCCGACTCGACGATTTCTGCTCCGTGGATGAGCGTCACCCTCGACGCTACGGTGACGTCGTGCGACGCACACGATGATCCCTGCCCGGGCTGGTCGGCCTACTGTCGGCGTCATGAGCACGAGCACCGCCGACAAGGCGACAACCCTCAAGCAGCTGCACGAAGCCCCCGAGATCCTCCGGGTCGTCAACGTCTGGGACGCGATCAGCGCCAAGGTCGTCAGTGACCTCCCCGAGACGAAGGCGATCGCCACAGCCGGTCACTCGATCGCGGCGAGCCACGGGTACGACGACGGCGGGATGCCGCTGGACGTCGCCCTCGCCGGCGCAGCCAAGATCGCCGCCGCCACCGACCTGCCCGTCACCGCCGACCTGGACGACGGCTACGAGGACCCGGCCGAGACGATCCGCCGCGCGATCGGTTCCGGGATCGTCGGCGCGAACGTCGAGGACCGCCTGCGCCCGTTCGACGAGGCCGTCGCCCGCGTGGCCGCCATCACCGCCGCCGCGCAGACCGAGGGCGTCGACTTCCAGCTGAACGCCCGCACCGACGCGATCGCCCGCGGTGGTGAACGGCCGCTCGACGAGAGCATCGCCGACGCCATCGCTCGCGGGAAGGCGTTCCTGGACAACGGTGCCGCCCTGGTCTTCGTGCCGGGAGCCATCCAGCGGGACGTCGTGGAGCGGCTCGTCGAGGGGCTCGGCCGCGGGAAGCTCTCCGTCATCGGCCTGCCCGGAGCCCTCCCCGCTGCCGAGTACGAGGCCCTCGGGGTCGCGCGCATCTCCTACGGCCCGCTGACGCAGCGCGTCGCGCTGCGCGCGCTCCGTGACCTGGCGACCGACCTGTACGGCGGTGGCGTCGTGCCGGAGGACACCCCGACCCTGAACTGAACCAGGAACCGGACTGGAGGCACGGTGCCAGCTTGCTCCGTGCCTCCAGTCCGTCTGTCGGTCACCTCCGCTACGTTCGTGCCATGACCCTGGACGTCGACGCGCTGCTCGCACCGCCCTCCCCCGTGGCCGCGCGAGCGCTCGACGTCGTCCGGGCGTGGTCCTCGCCGGCGCTGGTGAACCACTGCCTGCGCTCGTGGGCGTGGGCGTCGCTGCTCGCACCGACGATCGACCTGGACCCCGATCGCGAGCTCCTCTTCGTCGCGACGATGCTGCACGACCTCGGCGTGACCCCGTCCTTCGACGCCCACTCGGTGCCGTTCGAGGACGCCGGCGGCGCCGTCGGCTCCGTGTTCGCGCTCGGAGCCGGCTGGGACGCCGCGCGGGCCCGTCGGGTCGGCGAGGTGATCGAGCGGCACATGTGGACGTCCGTCGACCCCGCTCTCGACGCCGAGGGGCACCTGCTCGAGGTCGCGACGTCGCTCGACGTCTCCGGGGTCGGGTTCGCTCGGTGGGACGCGTCAGACCTCCGTGCCGTCACCGATGCAGTCCCCCGCCTCGACTTCTCCGAGGCCTTCGACGGGGCGATCCACGAGCAGGCCGGTCGCAAGCCGTCCTCGTCCGCCGCCAGACTCGACGGTTCGGGGAACGTGGCTGCCGGCGGGACCCGTTGGACATCGTTCCTGGACATTCCGGCCACCATCGGGTAGTGTGTTCGTTTGGTGCACTGCAGCGAACCCATCTGACTCGCGCACACCGAACCGGCTCGAAGCCGATTCACCCGAATCGCATTCCCACGAGACCACCGCTCG
This sequence comes from Curtobacterium sp. 1544, assembly GCF_040544915.1. Classification (NCBI taxonomy): domain Bacteria; kingdom Bacillati; phylum Actinomycetota; class Actinomycetes; order Micrococcales; family Microbacteriaceae; genus Curtobacterium; species Curtobacterium sp. 1544. Next base: position 38,917 of record NZ_JBEPKX010000018.1, on the reverse strand, counting down.
ATCCGAACGGACGAGCTGCACGTCGAAACGCGACGTGCCCGCCCCGCACTCGATGCGTCGCGCCGGACTCAGCCGTCCGCCGACACCGAGGCCCTGGGCGCCGAACGACCAGGAAGTACCGCAACACCATGACCAGCAACGAACGAATCACCATCATCGGCACCGCACTCGCGGCGCCGACCGTCTCACCCGACCGCATCGCCGAGTTCGGTGTGCGCGACGAGCGCTCGCAGCGCGAGTACCTCGTCCGCATCCCGGCCGACGACCTTGGTCGCTTCATCACCCGTGGGTCCCGCGTGGACGTCGACGGCGAGGCCGGCTGGACCGTGCCCGGCCGCTCGTGGCGCGGCGAAGCGAGCCGCACGCTCGTGCAGGCGCAGTCCGTCCGCACGGGCGAGCTCGCACTCGCTGCCTGAGCCCCACGCTCCACACACACGAATGCCGCCGAGCAGTGCTCGGCGGCATTCGTCGTCTCAGGGGCGGCTTCCCTCGTAGGCGTCGGGGTCGTCGGGGAGGTCAGGGTCGTCCGCCCCCACGAACCGCTGTCCGCCGTCGACGTCGAGTGGGCGCTCCGCGCCGGCCCGGACCGCGGCGTCACGCAGGTTGCGGATGAACCCGTGGTCCTCGGGTTCGAGTTCGTCGTCCGGTGCCGTGCTCACGGTCAGTTCGCTCGCCGGTCCCACGAGCACCGTCGTCCGGGTCACGGACCCGTCGTCCGCGACGGACGGGATCGAGACCGTGTCCGTCCGGCCGTTCGCACCGAGGACCGCTGCGTAGTCCGCGACCGCGTCGGCGATCAGGTCCCCTGTCAGGATCAGGCTGCCGTCGTAGTGGATGTACTTCACGTTTCCTCCTAGCAACCGACGGTAGGTGCGGGCGATGCACGTGGGCACAAGAAGCGCGTTCGGTGGCCAATCCGGCGCATCAGGAGCGCCGACGTGCGGCAGCGACGAGCTGTGACGCCGCGGCCAGGATTCCGGGCGCGATCGCGACGAGGCCTGCAGCCGTCGACCCCACGGAGATCAGGACGACCGCGGCCGCGAGCGCACCAACCGTCAGTACTTGTGCACCGATGACCACTGCTGCGGACTCTGCGCGGCTCACACGCTCTATCGCGTCCGCCGCGACTGCTTCCGAACGGAGGTGGCAGTCGATGAGCTACCGAGCGGCCCCTCCGACCACGAGCTCGTAGTCACGCAGCGCTCGCGGGGAAGCGATCGGACCGCTGAACAGTTCGGCAGCGGCTAGCGCGAAGACGTCGCTTTCTCCGTCCTGGCGGGAGATCGGTTGCTCGCTGTCTTCCTCTGATCTGTCAGGAGCGTCCGCATCGCTCGCAGCCTCGTGGTGTCGCCCGACATCCCGACACACGCTCCGTGCAGGAGCGCACTCATGATCCTCGTCGTCATCGTGCAAGTCCCGTCCGCTCCATCGCCGTCACTCGATGATGGCGCGGACGAGGAGACCGCAGCGAACATTTTGAATGCCCGGAGGGGCAGGGAGGCAACGCGCCGATCAGTACTCGCCCTTGACGACGAAGAACGACCCGCGGATCGTGCCTGCGAGCTTCGACTTCTGTCGCGCGAACTTGAATTTGTCCGCCAACTCCTCCGGCACGTCCATGCCGTCGGACAGCTTGAAGCCGACCGCCCGCTTCCCGCCGGGTTCCAGTGTGTAGAGCGCGTTGATAGCGAGCCCGGATTCGTAGAACACGTACGTCCAGCGGACGCCGTCCACCAGCGCCTCGGTCGCCTCGAGCGGCGGCGATGCGATCACGAGACCGCGCTCCTCCTGGAGCACCCGTGCGACGTAGTCGACCAGGTCGGGGACGTCGACGGCCGGATGGGTCGTGAAGACGTGGTCGTACTTGTTCTTGAAGTACCGAGCCTCGTTGGCACGGAGTCCCGCGAGGGCTTCGGCGACCGGCGAGGACTCCAACCCGGTGGTGGACACGTTCACGAAGTCGACGACGTACGACATGGGGCCTCCTGGTGCATCGCTCGTGGTGAACCTACCGTGCCGCAGCGTTCGCGGCGAGGATCGTCGCTTCAGCGTCCGCCACCAGCAGGTACATGCAGCGTGATGTCTCCGGGATCACGGCGAACCCGAATCGCTCGTAGAACGCCGCAGCCTCGTCGTCGATCGCGTACACGATCACAGCGCGCGCACCGACGAGCCGCGATGCTTCGATGCTCTTGACGAGCGCATCCTGCAGCAGACTCGTTCCGAGGCCCAGACCCTGGAACGCCAGATCCACGGCAAGCCGACCGATGAGGACGACGGGGATCGGATCGGGCATGTTGCGCCGCAACGAGCCCGGCACATCCGCCGACTGGAGCGAGCTGGCCGCGAGGCAGTAGTAGCCAGCGATCCGATCCGTCTCGTCGTCGATCGAGATGAACGTGCGGGATGCTCCGCCTGCTTCGTTGCGGATCGCGCGGATCTGCAGCCAGCTCGTCAGGGTGGGCTTGCCGCAGTCGAAGTGGCTGGTGTCGTCGTGCTGCGTGATCGGCCGAGGGCGCCGGAGGATCGCCATCGCTTCAGTCGACGAAGACGCTGGGGCGAGCCAGGAGGTCGGCCAACCCGGCGACGGACTTCGCCGGACGGTCGAGCACGGCGGAGAACGCGGCGAAGCTCTTGTCGGACATCGCGATCTCGCGCTCGCGGCGGATCGTGTCCTCCGCGTGTTCCACCAGGACGCTGACCGAGAAGTCCGTGATCGATCGGCCCGAGATCGCCGCGGCTGCTTCGATCTCGTGCTTCTGCTCCGGGGTGAGCCGGAGGTCGAGCCGATCTGACTTACGCGGGGCAACCATGTCACGATCGTACGGCAGATCGCCGTACATTGTCGACTCAGTCAGCCTCGCTTTCCGTCGAGCAGCGTGCGGGCGAGGAGGACCATCCGAGCGAGGTCCTCGACGCCTTCGGTCGGCCGCACGGGCTCGACGACCCTACGAGCGCGATCTGTCCACGATGCCGGAAGTCGATGACCCCACCCGTCGCTGCCACGATCCACGTGGACGCCGAACTGGAGCCAGGACCCGATCTCCGCCACCTCGACGCCACGATCCTCGACGAGTTCCCGGCCGAGCCACCGGGCAGGGCGCACCACCCTATGTACCGTCCGTGTGCCTCTCGACGGCGATCAGCCGCCCGTCCCGCAGGCAGGCGCTGTAGACGCCGGCGCTCACCTGGCTGCAGTTCGCCGACCGCATCATCGAGGTCGAGGCGCGTGCGCTCGCGCAGACTGACCGCGCCATACGCATCGAGTGGGGTTCCGGTGCGGACTGCGATTGGCTCAACAGCGGTCCTGATCCCATTGCCGCCGCACATTGAGGACATAACGACGATCTGTCAAGATCGGGCTGTGCCTCCACATCTACCCACCGACGGCCGGACCAGAGGCGATGGGTTCCTCGATATGTTCGGCCCGTTCGCGCAGTTCCTGAAGCGCAACTGGATCCTTCCCATTGTCATCTTCGCGAGCGCAACAGTCGCTCTGCTGGCGACCAGGGTGTTCCTAGACGGGCAGGGCAATTTCGATCCTGCGTGGACCCCTTGGGTGGTCGGGTTCGGTATTGCCGCCGCGCTGGCTGCCATCCTCGATAAGATCGCTGACTCGTTCGACAAGCGCAACGCGAACCGGGCGCTTGAGGGTAGCGAAAGAACCGCCGAGAATTCGGTCACTGACCTCAACGCGTTCGTCGCGGAGGCCGTCGAGGTGAGCTTCCTCGAAGGAGCGTCGCGTGTCAACGCCATCCGTGGGCTACGCCGCAGCCTCGTTCAGTTCGCCGCCAAGTCCATCGGACCTGGCACCCGAGCCACCTACTACACGCTGGACCCCACTACTCCGGGTGCTCGCGTGCTTGGCGACGCGCAGCACGCAGTTGAGTACGGGCGCCACGACAAGCCGCCGTGTCCGTTTGTTGAAACTGAGTCACCTGACCACGATGTCTGGCGCATCCTGGAACGTCCGGATGAGGAGCCGGAGGTGCTCAACGCTCCAGACGCCGTCCAAGGTGTTGACTGGACCCGGAAGCCCTACAAGTGCTTCATCTCAGTCCCCGTGAAGGCTCACGGGGTGCAGTTTGGGCTGCTCAGCGTCAACAACTCGGAACCTCAGTCCATCGGCGGAGCACAGCGTGAAACCATCATCACGATGGCTCGGGTCATGGCGCTTGCTCTGGCGATGGACCTGGGACCGCGCGTTTTGACAAGCCGAGAAGCCGAACCGCAAATGTCATCCGTTGCGGGTACGTTGACAGCACCTCAAGAGATGGGCGTGGAAGATGACTCACCCGATCAACACACCGCAGACCACACCGAGTAGCCGCAGCGAGAGGGCCGAAGCCCGTCGGGAAGCTGCTCGGAGGAGCGAAGAGCGGAAGCAGTGGCTCCGTGCTCGCGCCACCTCCGTCGGATACTCGCGAAGCAGCAGCCGATAGGCCAAACCATAGAACGAAAGTAGACCCCCACCAGGATCCCGAAGATCTCCGGTGGGGGTCTCGTCACTCCTCGCCCTCACGGACGGTCGTGTGCATCAAGACGGGCCACGCACTCCCCTGCCAGACCAGCGACCAGGTAATGAACACTGTCGGAGGGGTGTCATATTCTCGCGTTTAGGGCCGATGAGCGGTCCTCACCAATCATCGAAAGGAACCACCATGGCCGACCGCACCAAAGTCCTCTCAAGACGTCACGACGTGCAGCTCGAGTTGCTCGAACACATCAGCGAGGCTATCGCTGCCGACACGCCCTCAAAGTACCTCGCCGAGCTAGCTCTCGCCTACCGCTACATCGACGGCGGCGCACAACCCGGATCCGTCGTTGTGGAGAGCTAAGCCTCCGCTGCCGAACGCGCGAAGCGCCCCGACAGGCAGCTCCGGACGGCCGCCTTTTCGGGGAGTTTCGCTCGCGGCAGAGCCAGCCGCACATCCGATCGCGCCCATCTGTACCTCTGAACTTCGGCCGAAGACCAGACGCGCAGACGAGTCCCTGACGAACAGGACCTGTCGATCAGCACGCTAATGCGGATCGAGCCCGCTCAGTTGTTGAAGCGGAACTCCACCACGTCGCCGTCCTGCATGACGTAGTCCTTGCCCTCGATCCGAGCCTTGCCCGCCGAACGGGCCTCGGCGATGGAGCCGGTCGCGACGAGGTCCTCGAAGGAGATGACCTCGGCCTTGATGAAGCCCTTCTCGAAGTCGGTGTGGATCACGCCGGCAGCCTGGGGAGCCTTCCACCCCTTGCCGATCGTCCACGCACGGGCTTCCTTCGGACCGGCCGTCAGGTAGGTCTGCAGCCCGAGGGTGTCGAAGCCGATGCGGGCGAGCTGGTCGAGGCCGGACTCGGTCTGGCCGGTCGACTCGAGCAGTTCGGCGGCGTCGGCCGGGTCGAGCTCGATCAGCTCGGACTCGACCTGCGCGTCGAGGAACACCGCCTGGGCGGGGGCGACGAGCGCTGCGAGCTCGGCCTTGCGGGCGTCGTCGGTGAGGATCGCCTCGTCGACGTTGAAGACGAAGATGAAGGGCTTCGCCGACAGGAGGCCGAGCTCCGCGATCGGGGTCAGGTCGATCGAGGTGGCGGACAGCAGCGTGCCCGCCTCGAGCGCCGCCTTCGCCTCCTGCGCGGTCTCGAGCACGATCGGCTCGGCCTGCTTGAGCTTCACGGTCTTCTCGTACCGGGGCAGGGCCTTCTCGATGGTCTCGAGGTCGGCGAGGATCAGTTCGGTGTTGATGACTTCGAGGTCGTCCTTCGGGGAGACCTTGTTCGCCACGTGCACGACGTCGTCGTCGGTGAACCCGCGGACGACCTGCGCGATGGCGTCGGCCTCGCGGATGTTCGCGAGGAACTTGTTGCCGAGCCCCTCACCCTCGCTCGCACCCTTGACGATGCCCGCGATGTCGACGAACGACACCGGCGCGGGGACGGTCTTCTCCGAGTGGAACAGCTCCGCGAGCTGGTCGAGGCGCGGGTCGGGCAGGTTCACCACACCGACGTTCGGCTCGATCGTCGCGAACGGGTAGTTCGCGGCGAGGACCTGGTTCTTGGTCAGGGCGTTGAACAGGGTCGACTTGCCGACGTTCGGGAGACCGACGATTCCGATGGTGAGTGCCACGGGAGTACAGCCTACCGGCGGCTGCGTGGCGGAGCCGCGCCGTGCCTCCAGGCCGCCGTGCCGGCGACGCTCAGAACAGGTCGCCCCAGCGCCCGAAGGCCGCGCGGAGCACCGCGCCGAGCACTGCGGACACCCCGGAGGTGAGACCGACGGCGACGGCGACCCCGATGCCCGTCAGGGCGACTCCCAGCCCGACCGCGCGACGCACGGTGTGCGACGGCGGGTCGACGACGTCGGCGCGGGCCAGCAGTTCGTCCAGGTCGCGAGGGTCCCCCATGCGGGCAGCGTAGGCGTGTTCCGGCCCGGAGAACAGCACACGTGGAGCGCCCGGGTGGCAGCGTGGTCCGGACGACACGGATGGAGGACGTCGATGTGGTTCGAACGTGACCGGAGCACGGTGCACTCGATGGGCCTGGACGCCCGAGGGCGACGACGACTCTTCCCCGCGGAGACGGTCGCCGCGCTCCGGGTGCTCCCTCCGTCGGAGTCCATCGCGCTCCAGGATTCGCTCGCGGAGCTCGAGGCCGACGTCCTGGTGGAGTACGACCCGGACGATCCGGCGATCGACCACGACGAGGAAGACCGCTTCCGCATGGTCGCGCCGCCGGCCGAGGTCGCGTTCCCGACCGTGACGTCGGCCTTCGCGGAGTCGTTCTCAGCGCACGTCGCGTCGGTGCCGCCGCGCTGGCGCATCGACGCCGCAGCACTCGCCTTCGAGCTCGTCAGCACGTTCGCCTACCCGCACCGAGTTCGCGAGTGGGAGCGCACGGCGGATGTCTGGAGGCTCGTGGCACGTCGCCGACGCGGCTCACGTCGCCGACGTCGTCGCTGATCACCCCCGGGCGCCGGGACGCAACGCCGAGGCGGCTTCCGGCGATGTCGGCGCCGCGTGCGACCATCGGGAACGTGCCGTTGAACTTCACCGCGATCGACTTCGAGACCGCGAACAGCTCGCCCGCCAGCGCCTGCTCGGTCGGACTCGTCAAGGTCCGTGCGGGGAAGGTCGTCGAACGGGCCTCGTGGTTCATCCGACCGCCGTTCGGGCACGACGCGTTCCTCGAGTGGAACACACGCATCCACGGCATCGTCGCGGACGACGTCGTCGGCGCGAAGACCTGGGAGCAGCAGTACCCGGACATCGTCGCGTTCGCCGAGGGGGACGTCCTCGTCGCGCACAACGCCCGCTTCGACATGGGCGTGATCGCGGGCGGCTGCTCGGCGACGGGCATCGCCCTGGCCGAGCACCACTCGATGTGCTCGTTGCAGGTCGCACGCAAGACCTACACGCTCGACTCGTACCGTCTCCCGATGGCAGCGCGAGCCGCGGGCTACGAGGGCTTCCAACACCACGACGCCGCCGCCGACGCCGAGGCCTGCGCGGCCATCGTGGTGCACGCCGCCGGCCACCACGGCGTCGGGACGGTCGAGGCGCTCGGTGCCGCCACACGCGTGCACATCGCGCCGGTCCGACCCCGCGCCGAGAAGCCGAAGCAGGCGAGCCAGCCCCGGCTGTCGAACCGCCCGATGATCTTCGCCGACTGAACCGACTGAACCGACTGAACCGGCCGAGCCGACTCAGCCGACTGACCCGCCCGGGCCGGTCCAGCGACGACGGGAGCGGGCTCCCCGGTGCCGAGCACCCCCGGTGGTATTGTCACGACATTCCCTCGGCACCGACGCCGAACCCCGCACTCCGAAGGACCGCGATGACCAACGAAGGCCAGCTGCCGTCCGACCTGTTCATGGACCTGGACCGGTCGGGTCCGATGCCCCTGTACTTCCAGGTGGCCTCCCGCATCGAGGAATCGATCCGTTCCGGGGCGATGCCGCCGGGTGCACGGCTGGAGAACGAGATCGCGCTCGGTGAACGGCTCGGGCTCTCCCGCCCGACGATCCGCCGTGCGATCCAGGACCTCGTCGACAAGGGCCTGCTCGTCCGTCGCCGTGGCATCGGCACGCAGGTCGTCCACGGCCCGGTGACGCGCAAGGTCGAGCTGACGAGCCTCTACGACGACCTCGCGCAGGGCTCGCAGGCGCCGGCGACGAAGCTGCTCGAGCGCAACGACGTCCCCGCGTCCGACGTCGTCGCGGAGGCACTGGGGCTCGCCCCGGGCACGACGGTGGCGCACATCCGACGCGTGCGGTTCGCCGAGGACGTCCCGATGGCGATCCTCGAGAACTACCTGCCGCCGGAGTTCCTCGAGATCACCGACCAGGACCTGCAGGACCACGGGTTGTACCAGCTGCTCCGAGGCCGCGGCGTGACGATGCGGGTCGCGAAGCAGCGGATCGGCGCCCGCGCGGTGACCGACGACGAGGCAAGTCTGCTCGAGATCGAGGACGGCGACCCCGTCCTCACGATGAGCCGCACCGCGTACGACGCCTCGGGCCGAGCGGTCGAGTACGGCGTGCACTGCTACCGCCCCGACCGCTACTCGTTCGAGGTCACGCTGGTCGACAAGTAGGCGATCAGGCCGGAACGGACGCGGGCACGCCCAGCTCGCCCGTCACGTACTGCGCCCGCCCGAACCCGAACGACCAGTCCTGCGGCCCGTTCTCGACGTAGCCGATGAAGACGTCCTCCGACGCGACACCGACCGCGGCGAGCGCGTCGTGGATCGCCGCGTACAGCGTCGTCTTCGCTTCGTCGGTCCGTCCGCGCTGGGTGAAGACCTGGATCATGACGACCCCGTCGGTGCGCTCGAAGCCGAGCCCGGCGTCCTCGGCGATGATCTGCTGCGCCGGATGCTCGGTGATCACCTGGAACCGGTCGCGCACGGGGATCGCGTAGACGTCGACGATCGCGGTGTGGATCGCGTCGGCGATGGCGCGCACCGCCTCGGGCGTGCGGCCGGTGGCGAGGTCGATACGGACGAGCGGCATGATGCCTCCTGCAGTTCGGGACTTTGTCCTGACAAACTAACATGGATGGCGAACCCGGGAAAGAGCGGACGGGAGGCACGGTGCCAGCTGGCACCGTGCCTCCCGTCCGGTGGGTGGTCGCGGAAGACTACGCAGCCGGCACGATGATGTCGCGCACCAGCGCGTCCAGCTTCGCGTCCGCGTCGAGGAACTGCCGCAGGGTCGTGACCGTCGCCCCGAAGCGGTCGAACTCGTCGATCGTCATGCCGTCGACGTCGTACCCGCGGGCGAACTCGGGCGTCGCGGCACGGAGCGCCTCGACGACCGACGCCGGGACCTCGTCGTCGATCGCGTCCGGGCGCCACGGGAACGCGTTGTCGTTGATGTCCTTCGACCACTGGAACGGCGGGGAGACGACGAGGTCGCCGCCCTGGAACTCGGACCACTGCAGCGCGTTGCGGAAGGCCGCGACGAGCACGCGCGACCGGAAGCCGCGCTCCTGGAACACCCGGTACGCGTTCTTGACCGCGGCGACACCGGCCCACTCGAGGATGCCGGGGTCGACCATGACGTGGTCGCGCTTGACGACGGTCTTCAGCCAGTCGTCGAACCGGCCGGCCATGAGCGTGACGACGTGCCCGAACTCCTGCTCCGGCAGCCCGTCGGCGGCACGGCGCTCGAGGGCGCGCTCGATGGCCTCGCCCACGGCGACGACCTGCGGCACCGTGAACGACACGGTGGCGTTGATCGAGACACCGCGGTAGGCGGCCTCCTCGATCGCGCCGATGCCGACCTTCGTCGCGGGGATCTTCACGATGATGTTCGGCGCGAGCTGCGAGAACCGCACGGCCTGCTCGACGAGCGCGTCCTGGTCGCGGTGGAAGCGCGGGTCGGTCTGCATGCTCAGTCGGCCGTTGCGGCCGCCCGATGCCTCGAAGGCGGGCAGCAGCTGCTCCGCCGCGGCGATCGAGAGCTCCTCGACGGCCTTCCAGCCGATCCAGGACTCCCCCGCGGTCGGGTGCTCGGCGGCGATCTCGCGGATGCGCGGTACCCAGGTGTCGGGGTCCTGCTTGATGCACGTGTACGCGATCACCGGGTTGCACGTCGCACCGACGGCGCCGTACTCGTGGATGGCGGTGGACAGCTCGTGCGGGTCCGCGGAGTCGTTCCAGAGCGCGGTCACCGTCTGCGAGGCCGCCTGCAGGGTGACGGGGCGGGTGTCTGCATCGGTCGTGGTGGCCGACGTCTCGAGGGTCGTGGTCATCGTGTGAGTCCCTTCGTGATCGTGTCGAGCTGGAAGCGCGAGACCTCGTCGGCGTTCTCGTCCTCGGCGAAGACGCTCGACACCGCGACGGTGTCCTCGCGAGCGGAGAAGCCGACACGGTCGAGCGCCGCCCAGAAGGCGTCGAAGTCGACGTCCGCCTGGCCGACCGGCAGGTGCTGGTGCACGCGGACTGGGTTGCCGGGCGGGTTCGTGATGTAGCGCAGGCCGTGCGAACGACGGTGGTCGTAGGCGTCGGCGACGTGGACCAGCTGGAGCGAGTCCCCCGCGGCGTCGATGATCTCGTCCATGTTGCCGCCGTAGTGGAACGTGTGGCAGGCGACGTAGACGAACCCGACGTGCTTCGAGTTCAGGCCGCGGATCACCCGCAGTGCCTCGAGCCCGTCCTCGACGAAGTCGTCCGGGTGCGGGTCGATGAGCACGCGGATCCCGGCGTCCTCGATGATCGGCAGGAGTTCCTCCATCGAGCGGTAGAAGGCGTCCTCGGATTCCTCGGGGCGCTCGGGGCGTCCGGAGAACTCGGTGTTGATCGTGTCCACACCGAGGCGCTTCGTGATCTCGATGACCCGCTTCCACTTCGTCACCGCGGCCTCGCGGGCGTCACGGTCGGGGCCGGACCACCGCAGGACCGGCAGGACCGACGCGACCTGGACCCCGGCCTTCCGGCACGCGGCGGCGAACGCGTCGACGAGGTCGTCGTCGGCCTTCGGGTGCCGGTAGAAGGGGATGAAGTCCTTGTGGGGGGTGAGCTGGAGGTGGTCGTAGCCGAGGTCCGCGACCTTCTGCGGGAACTCCAGCAGCGACAGGTCGTGGTGGAACGGTGTCGGATCGAGGGCGATCTTCGGCATCGATCAGGCCCCCGCGAGCGCACCGGCGCCGACACCGGCGCCGGCACCGGCACCGGCGTCGTAGAACGCCGGCTTCGCGGTGGCGTAGGCGACCTGCTCGAGCGCACCGGTCTGCTGCGCACGCACGGCGACCTCGGCGACGACGGACGCCGTGTACCCGTCCCAGGCGCTCGGGCCGTCGATCCCGCCGTTCTTCGCGGCGTCGACCCAGCGCTGGACCTCCTCGTCGTAGGCGGCACCGAAGCGCTCGACGAACGACGGGGTGACGCCCTGACCGGAGACGCCCTGCGAGACGAGGTTGAGGGAGGTCTCGCGGCCGATGTACGCGACACCCGACTCGAACACCGCGTCGGTCGTCACCTGGTAGCCGAACTGCGCGTTCACGTTGATCTCGACGATCGCCATCGTGCCCGACTCGGTGGTGAACAGGACGAACTGCGGCTCGGGCAGGTCGGCCGGCGCCAGGGAGTTCTTGCGCGGCTTCTTCACCTCGACGCTCGTGATCGGCTCGCCGGTGATGAACGGGATGATGTCGATCTCGTGGATCACCGAGTCGTGGATGAGCATCGACTCGCTGAAGTTCGGCGGGGTCGTCGGGTTGCGGTGCGCGTGGTGCAGGGCGAGCAGGGCACCGTTCGAGCCGGACTCGCGGAGCGCACGGAGCTCCTGGTAGCCCTTGTCGAAGCGGCGCATGAACCCGACCTGGATCTTCGGGCGGTCGGACTTCGCCTGCTCGAGCTCGACGATGCGCAGCGAGTCCTCGGCGCTCGTGGTCAGCGGCTTCTCGCACAGCACCGCGAGGCCGCGCTCGATGGCCGGCACGAGCACGGGCTCGTGCAGGAACCCCGGGGTCGCGACGATCACGGCGTCGATCGGGGTGGCGTCGAGCGCCTCCTCGAAGGACGCGGCGGTGATCGCACCAGGGGCCTTCTCGGCCGCGGCGGTGGCGCGCGCGGTGTCGGGGTCGACGATCGCGACGACGTCCGCGCCGGCGATGGTGGACGTGATGCGACGGACGTGGTCGCTGCCCATGGCGCCGGCACCGACGACGGCGACGCGGAGGTTCTCGGTGGTCATGCTGTTCTCCAGAGGTGGTGGACGGTCGCTCGTCAGAGCGCGCGGGCGGCGGAGGTCGAGCCGAAGATGTGCTGGAACGTCCGCTCGGCGATCGGGCCGGGAGCGTCGACGGAGCAGCCGTACATGTCCTGCTCGACGATGCCGAAGACGTCCGGGTTGATCTTCGCGACGGCCTCGATGATCGGCGCGAGCTCGGGCGTGCCGTGCGGCGGCTCGGTCATGATCCCCTGCGAGACGGCGGTGGCGAACGGCACGTCGTTCTTCAGCACGTCGAACAGCAGGTCGGTGTCGACCTGCTTGAGGTGCAGGTACCCGATGCGCTCCGGGTGCTCGGCGATGAGCTTGAGGTTGTCGCCGCCGTAGTACGCGAAGTGGCCGGTGTCGAGGCAGAGGTTCGTGTACGCCGGGTCCGTCTCGGACAGGAAGCGCACGGTCTCCTTGTACGTGCCGACGTGGCTGTCGGCGTGCGTGTGGAACTGCTGGTGGACGCCGAACTCCTCGAGCAGCGCCTTGCCGAGCTGGTCGTGGCCCTTGCCGAGTCGCTGCCACTGCTCGTCGGTCAGCGTGCGCGACTCCAGCACCTCTTCCGTGGCGTCGGAGCGCCAGAGGTCGGGGATGGTGACGAGGTGCTCCGCGCCGAGCGCAGCGGCGAGGCCGGCGACCTTCACCGCCTGGTCCCAGGCGCGCTGGAACTGGTCGTCACCCTTGTGGAACCCGGTGAAGACGGTGCCGGCGGACAGCTGGAGCCCGCGGGACTCCAGCTCGTCGCGCAGCTCCGAGGGGTCGGTCGGCAGGTAGCCGTACGGCCCCAGCTCGATCCACTTGTAGCCGGCCGCGGTCGCCTCGTCGAGGAAGCGCTGCCACGGGACCTGCTTCGGGTCGTCCGGGAACCAGACGCCCCACGAGTCGGGGGCGGTGCCGATCCGGATGGCGTCGGTGGCGGTGGCGGTGTCGGTCATGACGTCGTCGTCCTTCTGCAGTCGTGGTGGAGGGTGTTCAGCCGAGCAGTGGCCGCTGGGCCGCGACCTGCTGCTCGTACTCGGCTCGGGCCTGCTGCGTGCTCGGCAGCGTGGAGGTCTGGGCGACGGGGACGTCCCACCAGCCGTCGCCGTCCGGGGCGTAGACGAGCGGGTCGGAGTGGACGTGCACGAGCGTGGTGTGGTCGTTCGCCTTCGCCTGGCGCACCGCGGCCTTGAGGTCCTCGATCGCGTTCGGTCCGGGCTGGACCTCGATCACGTCGACGCCGTACGAGCGGGCGTTCGCGGCGAGGTCGACGGGCAGGACGTCGTCGCCCTCGAACGAACCGGTCTCGTCCAGGTAGCGGTACTTCGTGCCGTAGCGCTCGGACCCGACGGTCTCGGACAGGTGCCCGATCGACGCGTACCCGTTGTTCTGGATGAGGACGACGACGATCTTGATGCCCTCGGCCACGGCGGTCACGAGCTCGGTGTGCAGCATGAGGTAGCTGCCGTCGCCGACCATGACGATCGCGTCGCGGTCCGGGGCACCCCGGCGGACGCCGATGCCGCCGGCGATCTCGTAGCCCATGCACGAGAAGGCGTACTCGACGTGGTAACCGAGTTCGTCCCGCACCCGCCAGAGCTTGTGCAGGTCGCCGGGGAGCGAGCCCGCGGCCTGGATGACGACGTCGCGGGGATCGGTCACCGACTGCACGGCGCCGATGATCTCGGGCTGGCCGGGCAGGGCGAGGCCGGACGGCGCGAACGCGGCGTCCACCGCCGCGTCCCACGCGGCCTTCTGGGATGCGATCTCGGCGGCGTAGGCGTCGTCGACGACGTACGCGGGCTCTGCGGGCGACGACCCGGCGGACGTGAGCGACGCGGTCAGGGCGACCAGTGCCTCCCGGGCGTCCGCGACCAGCGGCAGCTGCGAACCGTGCTTGTACGCGTCGAACGCAGCGACGTTCACGTTGACGAACGTGACGTCCGGGTTCTGGAACGCGGTCCGCGACGCCGTCGTGAAGTCGCTGTACCGCGTGCCGATCCCGATGACGACGTCGGCCTGCGCCGCGATCGCGTTCGCGGCTGCGGTGCCGGTCGCACCGATGCCGCCGAGGTACTGCGGGTGGTCCCACACGAGCGAGCCGCCGCCGGCCTGCGAGGTGCCGACGGGGATGCCGGTGGCCTCCACGAACGCGGCGAGCTCGTCGGCAGCGTCCGAGTAGAGCACCCCACCGCCCGCCACGACGACCGGACGCTCCGCCGCTCGGATCGCCGCCACCGCACGCGCCAGCGGCCCGCGCTCGGGCAGCGGACGACGGATGTGCCACTCGCGCGGCTGCAGGAACGCGACGGGGACGTCGAACTCCTCGGCCTGGACGTCCTCGGGCAGCGCGATCGTCACGGCACCGGTCTCAGCCGGGTCGGTCAGGACGCGCATCGCCGCGAGGGCGATCGAGAACAACTGCTCCGGGCGCTCGACGCGGTCGAAGTAGCGGGACAGCGGACGGAACGCGTCGGTCACCTGCAACGAGGTGTCGTGCGGCAGCTCGATCTGCTGCAGCACGGGGTCGGTCGTGCGCGTGGCGAAGGTGTCCGACGGCAGGAGCAGTGCGGGCAGCCGGTTCGTCGTCGCGAGCGCCGCGGCGGTGAGCATGTTGGCGGCACCCGGGCCGACCGACGCCGTCGCGGCGAAGGTCGCTCGGCGGCGGTGCATGCGCGCGAAGCCGACGGCCTCGTGCACCATCGCCTGCTCGTTGCGGGCCTGGTGGTACGGCAGCAGGCCGGGCTGCTCGACGTGGAGCTGCTTGATGGCCTGACCGACGCCGGCGACGTTGCCGTGCCCGAAGATGCCGAAGATCCCCGGGATGGTGCGTTCGCGGACGTCGCCGTCGACGGTCCACTGGTTGGCCAGGAACTCGACGAGCGCCTGGCCGACGGTCATCCGGCGCGTCGCGCCGGCTGCGCGCGTGGTGGTGGTCACGCGGACTCCTTCTCGTAGGGCAGGCGCGGGTCGAGCTGCTCGCTCGCCCACACCTGGCGGACCCAGCCGTGGGCCGGGTCGTCGGTGATGTTCCAGACGCGCTCCGGGTCGGGCCCGGCCATCACGTTGAGGTAGTACATGTCGTAGCCCGGCGCTGCGACGGCCGGGCCGTGCCAGCCGTACGGCACGAGGGCGATGTCGCCGGTGCGGACCTCGCGGAACTCGTCGATCGCACGGTCGTCCGACGCGTACGTCCGGTGCAGCGCGAACGGGTCGGCGCTGGCCGGGGCGGAGACCCCCCGGGCCACCGCGGACTCGTAGTAGTAGATCTCCTCGAGGTTCGACTCCTCGCCGGGCACGTTCGTGTCGTGCTTGTGCGGCGGGTACGACGACCAGTTGCCGGCCGGCGTGATCACCTCGCAGACCAGGAGCTTCACCGCGTCGAGCCCGGCCGGGGTGCCGAAGTTGTGCACCTGTCGGCTGGACTGGCCGGCGCCGCGGAGCTCCACGGGCACGTCGCCCTTCGCGATGTACCCGACCGGCTTGACGACGTCGGTGGGCGCCTCGGCGACCGCGACCCGTCCCGATCCGGTGATCCGCGCCTCCAGGCCGGAACCCAGGTACAGGACGTCGGTGGGGCCTTCGAAGACCCCGCCACGTCCCTCCAGGCCCTGCTCGCCGGTCTCGGCGCCGGACCACGCGACGTGGAAGCTCCCCGAGAGCGGCACGACCATGCGCTCCACGGCAGCGGCCTGGAGGCGCAGCTCACCTCCGTCGGTCAGCGCGCCGGTCCGCAGACCGGTGTGCGCCCACCCCTCGATGCGTCCGTCCACCACGTCGGTCCAGCCCGCCTCGGGGCGGGATCCGGCGGGGACGAACCAGTCGTCGTGCTGGTGCTGTTCGTTCGTCATGCGCGGGTCAGTTGTTCGACGGGAAGCCGAGGTTGATGCCGCCGTGCGACGGGTCGAGCCAGCGGCTCGTGATCGCCTTCTGGCGGGTGAAGAAGCTCACGCCGTCGGCGCCGTACGCCTTGTGGTCGCCGAACAGCGAGTTCTTCCAGCCACCGAACGAGTAGTACGCGACCGGCACCGGGATCGGCACGTTGATGCCGATCATGCCGACCTGCACATCGCGCTGGAAGCGACGGGCGGCGCCGCCGTCGTTCGTGAAGATGGCGGTCCCGTTGCCGTACGCACCCGAGTTGATGAGCTCGAGGCCCTCTTCGTACGTGGCGACGCGGACGACGCTCAGCACCGGACCGAAGATCTCCTCGGTGTAGACGCGGCTCGTGGTGGGGACCTGGTCGATCAGCGTCGGGCCCAGCCAGAAGCCGTTCTCGTCGCCGTCGGGTCGGACGGTGCGGCCGTCCACCACAACCACCGCACCGTCCTGCTCTGCGACCTCGATGTACGAGGCGACCTTGTCACGGTGCTGCTTCGTGACGAGCGGGCCCATGTCACACCCGCGACGACCGTCGCCGATGCGCAGGGTGGCCGCGCGGTCCTTGATCTTCTGGATGAGATCGTCGGCCACGGGCTCGACGGCGACGACGACCGAGATCGCCATGCAGCGCTCGCCGGCGGACCCGAAGCCCGCGTTGATGGCGTTGTCCGCGACGAGGTCGAGGTCTGCGTCCGGCAGCACCAGCATGTGGTTCTTCGCGCCGCCGAGGGCCTGCACGCGCTTGCCGTGCTTGGTGCCGGTCTCGTAGACGTACTGGGCGATCGGGGTCGAGCCGACGAACGAGATCGACTCGACGTCGGGGCTGGTGAGCAGCCCGTCGACGCTCAGCTTGTCGCCGTTCAGGACGTTGAAGACGCCGTCGGGCAGCCCGGCCTCGGAGAACTTCTCGGCGAGCCAGATGGCGGCGCTCGGGTCCTTCTCGCTCGGCTTCAGCACGACGGTGTTGCCCGCGGCGATCGCGATCGGCAGGAACCACAGCGGCACCATGGCCGGGAAGTTGAACGGGCTGATGATGCCCACCACGCCGAGCGGCTGCCGGATCGAGTACACGTCGATGCCGGTCGACACCTGGTCGCTGAACTCACCCTTGAGCAGGCTCGGGATGTTCGTCGCGAGCTCCACGACCTCCTGCCCACGGGCGATCTCACCGAGCGCGTCGTCGATGACCTTGCCGTGCTCGCTCGTGATGATCTCGGCGAGCTCGCCCTTGTCGCGGTTGAGGATCTCGCGGAAGGAGAACAGGATCTGCTGGCGCTTGGTGAGCGAGAGGTTGCTCCACGCCGGGAACGCGGCCTTGGCGCTCGCGATGGCGGCCTGGATCTCGTCCTCGTTCGCCAGGGCGACCTGCTTCGTCGCGACGCCGAGCGCGGGGTCGTACACGGGAGCGGTGTTTCCCGACACGGACTCGACGCGCTTGCCGTCGATCCAGTGGCCGACGGTGGAGGTGGTGGTCTCCGTGATGGTCATGCGTTGCTTCCTTCGAGTGTGGTGGCTTCTTCGTGCGTGGTGGCGTCGTTGTGCGTGCTGACGTCTGCTTGCGTGGTTCGGCCGCCCGTGTGGACGAGACCGGCGGCGACGTCCACCGCGGCGGCGACGTCGCCGTCCGGTGGGTAGAGCAGGGTGCGGCCGACGACCAGGCCGCGCACTCCGGGGAGCGCGAGGGCGTCGGCCCACTTGGCGTAGGTCTCGAGCGGGCGGGACGAGGGGTCCCCGCCGAGCAGCAGCGTCGGCAGCGTCGTCGCGGCGATCACCCGATCCATGTCGTCGACGACCGGGATCTTCAGCCAGCTGTAGGCGCTCGACTCCCCCAGGCCCGCGGCGATCGCCATCGAGGTGATGACGGCGTCGGCGGTCAGGTCGTTCACGACCCGGCCGTCCTGCCACGCGGACATGAACGGTTCGAGCATGATCGGCAGCTGGAGTGCGGCGGCTTCGCTGACCGCACGAGCCGTGGCCTCGAGCGTCGGGGCCGTGCCCGAGTCCTCGAGGGCGATGCGCACCAGGAGCTTGGCGAAGTCGAGCCCGGAGTCCTTGATGGCCTGCGCCGAGTACGCCGTGTAGCGGTCGTCCATCTCGAACGACGCACCGCGCAGACCACCGCGGTTCATCGAGCCGACGACGACCTTGCCGTCGAGGGCGCCGAGCAAGGCCAGGTCCTCGAGGATGTCCGGCGTGCCGAGGACACCGTCGACGCCCGGGCGACCGAGGGCCGTGACGAGCCGCTCGAGCAGGTCGTAGCGGTCGGCCATGGCGGACTCGTCGTTCCGGACGGCCAGGGCGCCGCGGGCCGGGTGGTCGGCGGCGACGATGAAGAGCTTGCCGTCGTCGGCGAGCAGGGAGCGCTTGCGGCGGGCGTCGAGCGTGGCCCGCACGAGGTCGGGCTGTCCGGCGCGGATGTCCCGCAGCCGGGCGAAGTCCGCGGTGCTGATCTCAGGCATCGACCTTCTCCTCGGTGCTGTCGTGGGTGGTGCCTTCGGCCGGGTTCGACTGGATGAAGGCGTCGATCTCGTCGCTGGTCGGCATGGCCGTGGAGCACTCGAACCGGGTCGCGACGATGGCGCCGGCGGCGTTGCAGAAGGCGAGGATCCGCTCGAGGCCCCAGCCCTGCAGCAGGCCGTGGGTCAGCGCACCGCCGAAGCCGTCGCCCGACCCGAGGCCGTTCACGACGTCGATGTGGTGCGGGCGGAACTCGACGAACTCGTCGCGGGTCTTCGCGAGCACGCCCTTGGGGCCCTGCTTCACGATGGCGATCTCGACACCACGTTCGAGCAGGGCGTCGGCGGCGCGCACCGGGTCGGTCTCCCCGACGGCGACCTCGCACTCTTCGCGGTTGCCGACGGCGACGGTGGCGTGCTCGAGGGCGACGGCGACCTCACGCGTGGCGGCCTCGGGGGTCGACCAGAACATCGACCGGTAGTCCAGGTCCAGGACGGTGTGGAGCTTCGTGTCGTTCTGCGACGCGCTCCGCGCTTCGTAGGCAACGTGGTGGGCCTGGCGGCTCGGCTCCTCGCTGAGGCCGGTCACCGTGGTCCAGAAGATCTTCGCCCGCTCGATCTCGTGCAGCGGGAGGGACTTCACCGTGATCATCAGGTCCGGAGCCTTGGGCGCCCGGTAGAAGTACAGCGGGAAGTCGTCCGGCGGGAAGATCTCGCAGAACGCGACGGGGGTGTTCAGCCCGTCGACGGTCTCGACGAAGTCGTTCGCGACGCCGAACTCCGGCAGGGTGCGGGCGATGTAGCGGCCGAACGGGTCGTTGCCCGTGCGGGTGATGACGGCTGCGTCGGCGCCGTGGCGCGCAGCGGCGATCGCGACGTTCGTGGCGCTGCCGCCGACGGACTTCGAGAACGTCGAGACGTCTTCGAGCGGGCCCGTCTGCTGGGGGTAGATGTCGACGCTCACGCGACCCATGGTGATCACGTCGTAGGCGTGGGGAGCTCGGTTCGTCATGCGACGTGGTGGACCTTCCGTGCGGCTTCATCGGCGGACGATCACGACTGTACACCTTGTTTGCCCTAATGTCATGACATGGATTCCGGCGGCCTGGAGGCGCGGTGTCGGTGGATCCTGCCAAGGTCACGACATGCAGATCCTCGCCCTGGTCATCGGTCTCGTGATCGGCGTCGCCGTCGGCGCCGTCGTCGCCTGGTCGCTCGCCCGCTCCCGCGCCGGCGTGGACGCCGCGTCCGCCCGGGCCACGGCCGAGGCGCTGCGCGGGCAGCTCGACGCCGCCCGTCGTGACGCCGAGGAACGACTCGACGCGCAGGACGCGCAGTACCGGCGGCAGGTCGACTCCCTCGAGCGCCGCGGCGCCGAGTTGGAGCACCTCGTGCAGCGCATGCACGGAGCCGACGCGGCCCGCAACGAGAACGAGTCGAAGGTGCTCTCCGCCCTCAGCCCGGTCGCCCAGACCCTCGACGTCATGCGCACCAAGATCGCCGAGCTCGA
Source organism: Curtobacterium sp. 1544 (assembly GCF_040544915.1). Classification (NCBI taxonomy): domain Bacteria; kingdom Bacillati; phylum Actinomycetota; class Actinomycetes; order Micrococcales; family Microbacteriaceae; genus Curtobacterium; species Curtobacterium sp. 1544. The sequence continues at coordinate 18,882 of NZ_JBEPKX010000018.1, read as the reverse complement.
ACAGGCCCGCAGCGAGCAGTACGGCACCCTGTCCGCGCAGCTCCGCTCCGCCGCCGAGTCCGAGGAGCGCCTGCGCGCCACGGCCGAGACCCTCGCGAGTGCCCTCTCCGCCAACAGCACGCGCGGGGTCTGGGGCGAGACACAGCTGCGGAACGTGGTGGAGGCCGCCGGGCTGCTCGAACGGGTCGACTTCGACGTGCAGTCCTCGGTGACGACCTCGGCCGGTGCCGCCCGCCCCGACATGATCGTGCACCTGCCCGGGGGCAAGAGCCTCGCCGTCGACGCCAAGGTGCCGTTCAGCGCCTACCTGCAGGCCGCCGAGATCCCCGCGAGCGCCACCGGGGCCGAGGGCGCCCGCCGCGACCAGCTCCTCCAACAGCACGTCAAGGCGCTCCGGGCGCACGTCGACGCCCTGGCCGCGCGGGAGTACTGGTCCGGGTACGACGCCTCCCCCGAACTGACCGTGGCGTTCATCCCGTCGGAATCCCTCATCGCGAGCGCCCTCGCCGCCGACCCGGGGCTGCTCGACCACGCCTTCCGCAAGCGGGTCGCCCTGGCCTCACCCGTGACGCTCTGGTCGGTGCTCAAGACCGTGGCGTTCTCGTGGCAGCAGGACGTTGTCACGCAGGAAGCCCGCGAGCTCTTCACGATCTCGCGCGAACTGCACGGACGCCTGGCCACGATGGCGCAGCACATCGACAAGCTCGGGCGGTCGATCCGGGGCTCCGTCGTCGACTACAACCGGTTCGTGGGGTCACTCGAGCGGCAGGTGCTCCCGAGTGCCCGGCGCCTGTCACTGCTCGACGAGTCGAAGGTCATCGCCGACCCCGCCACGATCGAGGACGAGCCGCGGCTGCTCACCGCCCCGGAGCTCGTCGCCGCTGCCGACCGCGACTGACGCACGCCGCTTCGACCCCGGCGCGGCTGCCGCCCGGGATCGCGCCCCCGGACGAACATTGCGCCACGTCGTGACGGGGCGCAATGTTCACATCGGGGCGCGATCCATGCGGATCACGGCCGGCTCAGCCGATCAGAACCACTTCTCCGCGCGGTGGTCCGCCTGGATCCGGCGGATCGTGTTCGAGCGGGACCGGAGCACGAGCGAGTCCGTGTGGATGACGCCACGCGACCGGCGGACACCGTCCACGAGGACACCGTCGGTGACACCCGTCGCGACGAAGAACGTGTTGTCGCCCGTGACGAGGTCGTCCTGGTCGAGGACCTTGTCGAGGTCGTGTCCGGCAGCGATCGCCTTCTCGCGCTCCTCGTCGTCCTTCGGCTGGAGCTTGCCGAGGATCACACCACCGAGCGCCTTGATCGCGCACGCCGTGATGATGCCCTCCGGAGTACCGCCGACACCGACGCACATGTCGATCGTCGACCCGGGCAGCGCCGCGGCGATCCCACCGGCGACGTCACCGTCGAGCAGCAGTCGGGTGCCGGCACCGGTCGCACGGATCGCACGGATGAGCTCGTCGTGGCGGGGACGGTCGAGGACAGCGATCTGCATGTCCTCGAGGTCCTTGCCCTTCGCCTTCGCGAGCGCACGGATGTTGTCGCCGATCGGCTTCTCGAGGTCGAGGACGCCACGGCCCTCGGGCCCGGCGGCGATCTTGTCCATGTAGAACACGGCCGACGGGTCGTACATCGAGCCGCGGTCCGAGACGGCCATCACCGAGATGGCGTTCTGACGGCCGGCGGCGGTCAGCGAGGTGCCGTCGATCGGGTCCACCGCGATGTCGCAGGCCGGACCGTGTCCGTTGCCGACGTGCTCGCCGTTGTAGAGCATCGGGGCGTTGTCCTTCTCGCCCTCACCGATGACGACGACACCGTCGAAGTTCACCGTGCCGAGGAACTTCCGCATCGCGTCGACGGCGGCACCGTCCGCGAGGTTCTTCTCACCCCGCCCGACCCACGGCTGCGCACGGATCGCCGCGGCCTCCGTCGCACGCACGAGCTCGAGCGCCAGGTTGCGGTCGGGCTGGAGGAACAGGCTGCCGGTCTCAGTGGTGGGAGTCACAGCCTCCAGCCTACCGACGGCTGCCCCGACGTCCGTCCGGGTCACACTCCGGTGGGGCTGACTAGGCTCGGACCGGACACCACCACGTCGAAGGAGATCCCAGTGCCCATCGCAACGCCGGAACAGTACGCCGAGATGATCGAACGAGCGAAGGCCGGCAAGTTCGCGTACCCCGCCGTCAACGTGTCGTCGTCCCAGACCATCAACGCGGTCCTCCAGGGCCTCGCCGAGGCGGGCTCGGACGGCATCCTCCAGGTCACCACCGGTGGCGCCGACTACTTCGCCGGCCACACCGTGAAGAACCGCGCCGCGGGTGCGCTCGCGATGGCGAAGTTCGCCCACGAGGTCGCGAAGAACTACGACATCACCGTCGCCCTGCACACCGACCACTGCCCGAAGGACGCCCTCGACGGCTTCGTCCTCCCGCTCATCGCGGCGAGCGAGGAAGAGGTCCGTGCCGGCCGCAACCCGATCTTCCAGTCGCACATGTGGGACGGTTCGGCCGTGCCGCTCGACGAGAACATCGAGATCGCGAAGACCATGATCGAGAAGACGCGGAACATCAACGCGATCCTCGAGGTCGAGATCGGCGTCGTCGGCGGCGAGGAGGACGGCGTGGAGCACGAGGGCACGAACGACGCCCTGTACACGACCCCGAACGACGTCGAGAAGGTCGTCGACGCGCTCGGCCTCGGCGACAAGGGCCGCTGGATCGCCGCGCTCACCTTCGGCAACGTGCACGGCGTCTACAAGCCGGGCAACGTCAAGCTCCGCCCCGAGCTCCTCGGCGAGATCCAGGCCTCCGTCGCGGCCAAGCACGGCACCGGCGAGAACCCGCTCGACCTCGTGTTCCACGGCGGCTCGGGATCGACCGACGACGAGATCCACGAGGCCGTCCGCAACGGCGTCATCAAGATGAACATCGACACGGACACCCAGTACGCGTTCACGCGCTCGATCGCCGGCTCGATGTTCACCAACTACGAGGGCGTCCTGAAGATCGACGGCGAGGTCGGCAACAAGAAGCAGTACGACCCGCGCGCCTGGGGCAAGGTCGCCGAGACCGCCATGGCGGCCCGCGTGGGCGAGGCCGCGAAGGTGCTCGGCTCCGCCGGGCACACCAAGGGCTGACACCAGAGCAACTGCCGGGAGGAACGGGGCGCGTCCGACGGACGCGCCCCGTTCTGCGTCCGGTCGCCTCCACCGCGTGCCACGATGGGCGGGTGACCGCCGACGCCATCGCCTCCGAGTTCGCCCAGTACGTCACCGAGTCCCCCACCGCGTTCCACGCGGCGGCCGCGGCCCGGGACCGACTCGTCGAGGCAGGGTTCACCGAGCTGTCCGAACTCGACGCGTGGCCGACCGAGGCCGGTGCCTATGTGGTGGTCCGCGACGGTGCGGTCATCGCCTGGCGACTGCCGTCCGGCGCCACGAGCACGACGCCGTTCCGCATCCTCGGCGCGCACACCGACTCCCCCGGGTTCCGCATCAAGCCGAACCCCGGCGTCCGGACCGGTGGGTGGGAGCAGCTCAACGTCGAGGTCTACGGCGGAGCACTGCTCTCCACGTGGTTCGACCGCGATCTCCGGATCGCCGGCCGGGTGGTCGACGCCGACGGCACGGTCCGCCTGGTGTCGACCGACGCCGTGGCCCGGATCCCGAACCTCGCGATCCACCTCGACCGCGGCGTGAACGACGGCAAGGAGATCGACCGCCAGCGCCACACCCTGCCGATCGTCGGCGTGGACGGCGACGCTGGCGGCACCGACGTGGTGTCGTGGCTCCGCGCCCGAGTCGGCGCGGACGCGGTGTCGTGGGACCTCTTCCTCGCCGACACGCAGCCTCCCGCCCGGATCGGCATCGACCGCGAGTTCCTCGCCTCGGGCCGGATGGACAACCTCACGAGCGTGCACGCCGGCATCCGCGGGGTCATCGCCGCGCCGACCGACGGTGGCCACATCCCGGTGTTCGCGGCGTTCGACCACGAGGAGATCGGCTCGTCGACGCCGTCCGGAGCCGGTGGGCCGTTCCTCGAGGACGTGCTCGGCCGCGTGCACGAGGGCCTCGGCGCCACCCGCTCCGAGGCCGCGCGGGCGTTCCGTGCCTCGTGGCTGCTGTCGAGCGACGCCGGGCACCTGGTGCACCCGAACCAGCCGGAGAAGCACGACCCGACGAACCGTCCGCGCCCTGGTGGTGGTCCGCTCCTGAAGATCAGTGCGAACCAGCGCTACATGACCGAGGCGAAGGGCGAGGCCGTCTGGACCGCCGCGTGCGACACGGCCGGAGTGCCGTGGCAGCCGTTCGTCAACGTGAACACGATCCCCGGCGGCTCGACCATCGGTCCGATCGCGGCGACCCGACTCGGGATCCCGACGATCGACATCGGCGTCGGGCTGCTGTCCATGCACTCGGTCCGGGAGCTCGTGCACGTCGACGACCTCGCGGCCCTGCACGGCGCCGTCGCCGCGTTCCTGGCCGGCTGAGTCCTGGCCGGCTGACCAGAGTGCGCGGTGCCTGCCGGAGCCGCGCAAGCGCACATCAGGACGACAACTGCGCAGGGCGCACCACGAACACTCGTCGTCCGGCCGCGCAGTTGCGGCAGGGCAGTCGGGCGGGTCAGCCGCCCGGGGTCATCCGGTGCACGTAGTCCATGAACGCCGGGTCCTGGAAGAGCACGATCAACAAGGGCACGACACCGAGCACGGTCGCGACGACTCCGCCGATGAGCGGCACCCAGAACGTGCGACGACCGGCACGGAGACGTCGGATGGACCACCAGGCAACCAGCACGAACACGATCGCCATCACGACGGCACGGACGGCGGCCGCCTGGGACAGTGCTCCCGGATCGGCGAGCTCGGTGGACTGACGTTCGATGCCGATCCGGAAGGCCGACGCGATCCTCCCCACGGACAGCGACTCGATGACGGACCAGAGGCCGATCACGAGGAGACCGATGGTCAGCACGAAGTCGCGCGGCGACGCGCCGAAGCGTCCGGCGGCCGGGGTCGCGCGGGCCGGAGCCTCCGTCACCGTGACGGGCTCCGCCGGGCGCTTGGCCTGCTCGAGCCTCTGCTGCTCGCGCCGTTCATGTTCGAGGACCGGGTTCACCCAGCCCTCCGGGGCGTACTCGCCGTAGTGCGGCGCCGGGCGGCCGTGGACGCGACCGTCCTGCGCGCCGGCGGCCGACGTGGCGTGGGTGCGCCGCGCCTCCAGGCCGTCTGCCGTGTCGTCGACGTGACCCGGGTCACGGGCCGGCACCGACGACCAGCCGTCCGTCCCGCCGCTCACGAGCGACGCCCGCCGAGGGCGCGCGTCGGGTTGCCCGCCGCGTCGGTGCGGAGCTCCTTCGGGAGCGAGAACATGAGGTCCTCGTGCGCGGTGACCACTTCCTCGACGGTGCTGTAGCCGGCGTCGGCGAGCTGATCGAGGACCTCGGCGACGAGTTCCTCGGGGACGGACGCCCCGCTCGTGACACCGACCGTGCGGACGCCGTCGAGCCAGTCCTGCTGGATCTCGGAGGCGTAGTCGACCCGGTGCGCGGCGTGGGCGCCGTGCTCGAGCGCGACCTCGACCAGGCGGACGCTGTTCGACGAGTTCGCCGAGCCGACCACGATCACGAGGTCGGCTCCGGGGGCGACCTTCTTGATCGCGACCTGGCGGTTCTGGGTGGCGTAGCAGATGTCGTCCGACGGCGGGTTCTCGATGGCGGGGAACTTCTCGCGCAGCAGGCGGACGGTCTCCATCGTCTCGTCGACGCTCAGTGTGGTCTGCGACAGCCAGACGAGGTTGTCCGGGTCCGGGACCTCGAGTGCGGCGACGTCCTCCGGTCCGTTGACCAGGATGGTGCGCTCGGGGGCGTGACCCATGGTGCCCTCGACCTCTTCGTGGCCGGCGTGGCCGATGAGGATGATGGTGCGCTCGGCCTTGGCGAAGCGCGTTGCCTCGCGGTGGACCTTCGTGACGAGCGGGCACGTCGCGTCGATGGCGTGCAGGTCGCGGTCGGCGGCGCCGGCCACCACCGCGGGCGAGACGCCGTGCGCGCTGAAGACGACGTGCGAGCCGCGCGGGACCTCGGCGACGTCGTCGACGAAGACCGCTCCCCGCTGCTCGAGGGTCGAGACGACGTGGACGTTGTGGACGATCTGCTTGCGGACGTAGACGGGCTCGCCGTACTGCTCGAGCGCCTTCTCGACGGCCACGACGGCACGGTCGACACCGGCGCAGTAGCCGCGGGGTGCGGCGAGCAGGACCTTCTTCGTGCCGGCGACCGGCTCGTCCCGCAGGCGGCCGCGCGCCGCGAGGACCCGCGGCGGGGCGAGCGGAACGGAGTGGCCGTTGGTGATCGTCACGTCCCCGATGATAGGTGCCGGGCGCGCGCGGGGCCTGGGTGTCGCCGGGCGGGTGCGGGCCCGGTGTCGCCGGGATGCGGCAGCATGGGGGCCATGGCGATCGAACAGGGACCCCCGACGGCCGACAACCCGTGGCCCGTCGCGCTGCTCGGCGCGAAGCTGCGGGACTGGATCGACCGGCTCGGCACGGCCTGGGTCGAGGGTGAGATCACCCAGTGGAACGTCGCCGGCGGCAACGTCTACGGCAAGCTCAAGGACGTCGAGGTCGACGCGACGGTGTCGTTCTCCATCTGGTCGAGCGTGCGCTCCCGGGTGCCGGCGGACATCAAGCAGGGTGACCGGGTCGTCGCGGCCGTCAAGCCGAACTACTGGGTCAAGGGCGGCTCGCTGACGATGCAGGTCGTCGAGATGAAGCACGTCGGCCTCGGGGACCTGCTCGAACGACTCGAGCGACTCCGACGGACCCTCGGCGAGGAAGGGCTGTTCGACCCCTCCCGCAAGAAGCGCCTGCCGTTCCTGCCGCACCGCATCGGCCTGATCACGGGCAAGGACTCCGACGCCGAGAAGGACGTCAAGCGCAACGCGCAGCTCCGGTGGCCCCAGGTCGAGTTCCGCACGGTCCACACCGCCGTGCAGGGCGAGCGCGCCGTCAGCGAGGTCACCGCGGCGATCCTCGAACTCGACGCCGACCCCGAGGTCGACGTGATCGTCGTCGCCCGCGGTGGCGGCGACTTCCAGAACCTGCTCGGCTTCAGCGACGAGGGACTCGTCCGGACCGCAGCGGCGGCGAGCACGCCGATCGTCTCGGCGATCGGGCACGAGGCCGACCGGCCGATCCTCGACGAGGTCGCCGACCTCCGTGCCTCCACCCCGACCGACGCCGCGAAGCGCGTCGTGCCGGACGTGGCCGAGGAACTCGCGAACGTCCGCGCGGCGCGTGCACGGCTCGGGCTGCGGCTGTCGCACACGCTCTCGGTCGAGGCGGACCGCATCGCGTCGCTGCGCTCCCGGCCGGCCCTCGCGTCGACCGCGTGGCTCGTCGACACCCGCGCCGAAGAGGTGGCACGCGACCTCTCCCGCGCCCGGGAGCTCCTGGACCGACGGCTCGAACGGTCGCACTCCGAGGTCGGGCACCTCACGGCGCGGCTGCGGGCGCTGTCGCCGCGGGACACCCTGCGCCGCGGCTACGCGATCGTGCAGACCTCGGACGGCGGCGTGGTGCGCGGTTCGGAGGACCTCGTCGGCGCGACGCCGGTGCACGTGACGCTCGGCGCCGGGACGGCCACGGGGACGCTCGCGCCGGACGGGCCCGGCCCCGACGGGGCCTGACCGGACCGGCGCGCACGGACGCCGCCGCGCGCGTGCCCGCGGGCGTCGTCGCGCGCGTGCGGGCTCGCGTGTGCGGCTCCGGCGGCCGTCACCACCCGCGGTCGCGCAGCCAGGCCTCGGCGACGCCCGGCCACGCTGCTGCGGTCCCGGTCCCCTCGGCGAGCCCGATCCCGTGCGCCCCGCGCTCGAAGACGTGCAGCTCGAACGGCACCGCCCGCCGCGCGAGTGCCTGCCCGTACAGGAGCGAGTGCGTGACGTGCACGGCCGGGTCCTCGGCGGTGTGCCAGAGGAACGTCGGCGGGGTCGCGGCGTCGACCATGAGCTCGGTGTCGAGCGCACCCTGCGCCCACACCGTCGCACCCTTCCCGAGCAGGTTGTCGGCGCTCCCCCGGTGCTGGTGGTCGGTCATCGAGATCACCGGGTAGCAGAGCAGCGCGAGGTCGGGCCGGTCGTCGACGTCCGACACGGCGCGTTCCCCGGGCGTCGGCGCGCTCGAGACGAGGGCGGCGAGGTGGCCGCCTGCGGACGAACCGACCAGCAGGATCCGGGGATCGGACGGGAGGCCCGGGTGGGCTCCGGCGCGCAGGCTGCGGACGAGCGCGCGGGTCGCGACCACGGCGTCGGGGTACCGGTGCGGAGCGACCGGGTACTCGAAGACGACGGCGGAGATGCCGATGGCGTTGAGCCACCGGGCGTAGCCCTCGCCCTCGTGGGCGGCGTGCCCGTGGTAGCCGCCGCCGGGCAGGACGAGGGCGAGAGCGGGTCGCGCGGTCGCGTTCGCGTTCGCGGGGTCCGGGATGGTCGGGGCCGGGTACCAGGTCGCGCCGTCGGGGAGGTCCGTCATGCACGCGAACCTACTCGCCGCCCGGCTGTCCACAGGTTGCGCGGACGGACCGCACGTCGGTGGAGCCTCGGTAGGATCGAGGTGTGTCATCCCAGCAGGAACCCGAGCAGGCCGACGTCCAGTCGCTGAGCTACGAAGCCGCGCGCGACGAACTCGTGCGCGTCGTCGCCGAGCTCGAGCAGGGTTCCGCCACGCTCGAACGGTCGCTGTCGCTGTGGGAGCGGGGCGAGTCCCTCGCTGCCAGGTGCGAGGAATGGCTCGTCGGTGCACGTGCACGCCTCGACGCCGCCCGTGCCGCCTCCGAGACCGAGGACGGCGCCGCCCGATGACCGACCCCGACGGCCGCCCGATCGTCGCCGAGCTCGGTCGCCCCGAGACGGCGGAGGAGACCTGGGCCCGGAAGGACGCCGCACGCACCGCGCGCCGACAGCACCAGACGGCGTTCAACCTCGTGATCGCGCTCATCGCGTCGCTCGGGATCGTGCTGTTCCTCGTCGCCGTCGTGGTCCGACCGAACACCACCGTCGTCGACCGGGACGTCGACTACCAGAAGGTCGCGGCGCAGGCGAAGGTCCCCGGCGTGACCCTGGCGGCACCGGCCCTGCCCGACACGTTCTCGTCCAACCGCGCCGACTACAAGGACAAGACCACCGACGGCGTCAGCGTCTGGACCGTCGGACTGATCACGCCCGACAAGCAGTACATCGGGCTGCAGCAGGGCATCAGGGCGAACGACACGTGGGTGTCGAACCAGCTCGACCAGCACGCGGCCACCGGCTCCCGAACGATCGCGGGCACGAAGTGGACCGTGTACGACCGACGGTCCGAGGGCAAGGACGCCGCCAACCAGGCGTACTCGCTCGTGTCGACGTTCGGCTCGAACACCATCGTCCTGTCCGGCACCGCCGACCAGTCCTCGTTCCGTACCGTCGCCACCGCCGTCAGCAAGCAGTTCGCGGACTGACCGGCGACCGGACCCACCCGCAGCACCCGCAGCACGTCCCCCGAAGACCAGCACCCGAGGAGCCCCATGCCCGACCGCGCCGCCGCCACTCCGTCCGACGCCCTCCGTCTCCTCGTCGACGGCAACGCCCGCTTCGCCGCGGACAAGCGCCGCACCGGCCGGATCGACCCGGACCGCCGCTCGGAGCTCGCCGGATCGCAGGCGCCGTTCGCCACCGTCCTCGGCTGCTCGGACTCCCGCGTGCCGTTCGAGCACGTGTTCGACGCCGGCATCGGTGACCTCTTCGCCATCCGCAACGCCGGGCAGATCGTCGACGACGTCGTGCTCGGCTCGATCGAGTTCGCGGTCGTCGCGCTCGGCACCCCGCTCGTGGTCGTGCTCCGGCACACCAAGTGCGGTGCCGTCGCGGCCGCCCGCTCCGGCGAGCCCGTCCCGGCGCCCCACCTGCAGGCCCTCGTCGACGCCATCGCCCCGAGCGTCGAGCGCGTGCGCGCCACCGACGCCGACGTCCCCCAGGAATCCGTCGGCGCCGCCCACCTCGAGGCCACCCTGCGCCAGGTGCTCGAACGCTCCGGCGCGGTCTCCGATGCGATCGCCGACGGTAGATTGGCCGTCGTCGGGGCGACCTACGACCTCACCACGGGCGAGGTCACCATCGACACCGTCGTCGGCCAGGCCTGACCGCCCGCCACGACGACCGTCCCGGGCACCGGCGGAGACCCCACCACCCGGACAGCACACCAGCCGGCGCGACCGCGGCCGGCGAGCACTCCAGGAAGGACCACGACGACGTGACCGACACCACCGCGACCACCGTGACCGACAGCGACGGCGACTACCGCATCGAGCACGACACCATGGGCGAGGTACGGGTGCCGAAGTCGGCGCTCTACCGTGCGCAGACGCAGCGCGCGGTCGAGAACTTCCCGATCTCGGGCAGTGGTCTCGAGTCGGCGCAGATCGTCGCCCTCGCCCGGATCAAGCGTGCCGCGGCGATCGTCAACGGGGAACTCGGCATCGTCGACCCCGCCGTGGCCGACGCCGTGGCCGAGGCCGCCGACGCGATCATCGGCGGCGCCCACCACGACCAGTTCCCGGTGGACGTCTACCAGACCGGCAGCGGCACCTCGTCGAACATGAACATGAACGAGGTCCTGGCGACCCTGGCGTCCGAGATCGCCGGCTCGGCCGTGCACCCGAACGACCACGTGAACGCCTCGCAGTCGTCGAACGACGTCTTCCCGACCTCGGTGCACGTCGCGGTGACCGAAGCGCTCCTCCGCACGCTCGTCCCCGCACTCGAGCACCTCGCCGGGTCGCTCGAGGCGAAGGCGACGCTCTGGGCCGACGCCGTGAAGTCCGGCCGCACGCACCTGATGGACGCCACCCCGGTCACCCTCGGGCAGGAGTTCGGCGGCTACGCCCGCCAGGTCCGCCTCGGCATCGAGCGCGTGAACGCGACGCTCCCCCGCGTGGCCGAGGTCCCGCTCGGCGGCACCGCGGTCGGCACCGGCATCAACACCCCGAAGGGCTTCCCGCAGCGGGTGATCGCCCAGCTCGCGAGCGACACCGGTCTGCCGATCACCGAAGCACTCGACCACTTCGAGGCGCAGGGCGCGCGTGACGCCCTCGTCGAGGCGTCCGGCGCGCTCAAGGTCATCGCGGTCAGCCTGACCAAGATCAACAACGACCTCCGCTGGATGGGCTCGGGGCCGAACACCGGCCTCGGCGAACTCCACATCCCGGACCTCCAGCCGGGGTCGTCGATCATGCCCGGCAAGGTCAACCCGGTCATCCCCGAGGCCACCCTCATGGTCGCCGCGCGCGTGATCGGCAACGACGCCACGATCGCCTGGGCCGGGGCCTCCGGTGCGTTCGAGCTGAACGTCGCCATCCCGGTGATGGGCACGGCGCTCCTCGAGTCGATCCGCCTGCTGGCGAACAGCTCCCGGGTCCTCGCCGACAAGACGATCGACGGACTGCAGGCGAACCTCGAGCGTGCCCGCTCGTTCGCCGAGTCCTCGCCGTCCATCGTCACGCCGCTCAACCGCGTGATCGGGTACGAGGCCGCCGCGAAGGTCGCGAAGTTCGCCGTCGCCGAGGGCATCACCGTGCGCGAGGCGGTCATCGCCCTCGGGCACGTCGAGCGCGGCGAGGTCACCGAGGAGCAGCTCGACAGTGCACTGGACGTCCTGTCCATGACGCACCCGAACTGACGCTGCCCCGAGACTCGCGCCCAGCGACAGTTCTCGCGCCGATCAGCGCGAGAACTGTCGCTCAGGCCGAGACTCGGCGACGCCGGGCCGACGCCGGGCCGCCCGCCGGGCCACCCGCCGCTCGCTACACCAGGTCCGGCGAGTCGAGCATCTCCGTCACGAGCGCAGCGATCGCCGACCGCTCGGAGCGTGTCAGCGTCACGTGGGCGAACAGCGGGTGCCCCTTGAGTCGCTCGATCACCGAGGCGACCCCGTCGTGCCGACCGACCCGCAGGTTGTCGCGCTGGGCGACGTCGTGCGTGAGGACGACCCGGGAGTTCTGACCGATCCGGGACAGCATGGTGAGCAGGACGTTGCGCTCGAGGGACTGCGCCTCGTCGACGATCACGAACGCGTCGTGCAGGGAACGCCCGCGGATGTGCGTCAGCGGGAGCACCTCGAGCATGCCTCGCTCGACGACCTCGTCGAGCACGTTGTCCGACACCAGGGCACCGAGCGTGTCGTACACCGCCTGGGCCCACGGGTTCATCTTCTCGGAGGCGTCCCCGGGCAGGTAGCCGAGCTCCTGACCGCCCACGGCGTACAGCGGGCGGAACACCATGATCTTCTTGTGCTGCTGCCGTTCGAGCACGGCCTCGAGTCCGGCGCAGAGCGCGAGCGCCGACTTGCCGGTACCTGCGCTGCCACCGAGGGACACGATGCCGATCTCCGGGTCGAGCAGCGCGTCGATGGCGAGTCGCTGTTCCGCGGACCGCCCGCGGAGGCCGAAGACCTCGCGGTCGCCGCGGACGAGCGCCACCGCACCGGCGGTGTGGACGCGACCGAGGGCCGACCCGCGCTCGGAGTGGATGACGACGCCGGTGTTGACCGGGACCCCGTCGAGCTGCGACGAGCGGATCTCCTCCTTCTCGTACAGGTCGGACATCTGCTCGCCCGACACCTGCAGGTCGGTGATGCCGGTGTAGCCGGAGTCGACCGCGAGTTCGGCGCGGTACTCCTCCGCCGCCATGCCGATCGAGGACGCCTTGACGCGCAGGGGCAGGTCCTTCGACACGACGACGACGTCGAGCCCGTCGTTCTTGAGGTTCGAGGCGACCGCGAGGATGCGCGAGTCGTTGTCGCCGAGCTGCAGCCCGGACGGCAGCACGGACTGGTTGGAGTGGTTCAGCTCCACGCGGAACGAGCCGCCCTCGCCGATCGCGATCGGGAAGTCGAGCCGTTCGTGTTCGATGCGCAGCTCGTCGAGGAGCCGGAGCGCCTGTCGGGCGAAGTACCCGATCTCCGGGTCGTTGCGCTTGGACTCCAGTTCACTGACGACCACGACGGGCAGGACGACCGCGTGCTCCGCGAAGCGGAACAGTGCCCGCGGATCGCTGAGGAGCACCGAGGTGTCGAGCACGTACGTGCGCTGGGCGACCGATGTGGACGAGTCCGCGGTGTGCTGCTGCTGTGTTCCGCGAGAGACGTTCTGAGAGGTCACGACCACTCCATCCCCGGGCCGCGCTCGGCCCGGTCCATGTCCTCGAACGCGGCCGTGGAGCGGGTCCCGAAGCACCGACTGTGGCCGCTTCGATCGGGCGCGGTGCCCGATGGGGACAAGCTACGTCCGACCCCCGACACGACACCAGCGACACGCGGTTTCCCGAGTTACGGTCACGTGAACAACGCAGCCGCCTGTCGGACTGGAGGCGCGGTGCCAGCCCGCACCGCGCCTCCAGTCCGAAGCGGCGCAGCCGGCCCCACCGCCCCACTCGCCAAAGCGACAGAGTCCCGCGAACCGTCGGCGCAGAAGTGTCGCTTTCGCGACAAGGACGGCTCGCGTCGGGCGCGGCGACGCGGCGCGCCCGCTACTGCATCGTGGCGTACGACAGGCAGGCGTCGCGGAACATGTCGAGCGTCTCGTCCGTGGTGGACGCGAACACCGACACGCGCGCGACGCCGAGCCGCGTCGTCGCGGTGACCCCGTGGTTGTGGAACGCGGCGGACAGCGCCGTGAGGCGCCCCTGCGGCGGCCGGAGCACCACGATGCCCGCCCGCTCGCGCGGGTCGCGGCTGGACTCCACGGACAGCCCGAACTCGTCGGCGATGTCGAACACCCGCTCGACCCGGTCGGCGACGCGCTCCTGGACGGCGGCGACCCCGACGGCCGTCAGCCGGTCGAGCGACACGGCCATCCGGGCCTGCGCCACGGGGTCGATGCGCGTCATCTGGAAGCCGGCGGCTCCCGGGCGGACGGAGGGGACCTCGGTCGGCCAGCCGGTCGTGCCGTGCGGGCCGGACAACGCCGGGCGCAGACGGTTCAGGGCCCGGTCGCTGTAGGCCGTGAACCCGGTCCCCCACCCGGCGTGCAACCACTTCTGGCCGCCGGTCGCGACGACGTCGGCGAGCTCGTACGGGGCGTCCACGACGCCGAAGCCCTGGATCGCGTCGACGATGAGCAGGCGTTCGCCGATGACCTCGCGGATGGCGGCGAGGTCGGCGAGGTACCCGGTCTGCCAGTCGACGAGCGAGACCGCGACGGCGGTGACGTCGTCCGACAGCCGCGACTCGATGAGCGACGGCGTCATCCACCCGGCACCGGACTCGACGACGACGGGCTGCACGCGACCGCCGGTGGCCGAGGCGGTGCTGGCGAGGGCGAGCGGCAGCGACGGGTACTCGTCCGCGGCGACGAGGACACCACCGGTGAGCCCGAACGCGGTGTGCAGGAGCCCGGGGGTGGTGGCGGTCTGCGAGACGACCTGGTCCTCGCGGCGGCCGACGAGTCGCGCGGCGACCGTGCGGACCCGGGCGTCCTGCTCGTCGAGGGTCTCCATGGCGCCGAAACGCATGTGCTCCTGGATCGTGCCGAGCACGCGCTGCTCCTCGAGGACCGCGGTCTGCACGGGACCGAACGCGGCGTGGTCGAGGTAGCCGGGCTCCTCAGCGAAGCCTGCGGCGTACTCGTCGATGTTCACAGGGGCAACCTTCCATGGGACGAAAAACCCTGTGAGTCTACTGGGATCGACGCCCGTTGGTCGCCGCAGCGCGGGGATCGGCGGACGTCAGCCGCCGAAGCGCCGGGAACGCAGCCCGAAGTCGCGGACCGCTCGGAGGAAGTCGACCTCGCGCAGGTCCGGGTAGAACGCCTCGACGAAGTAGAACTCGCTGTGCGCGCTCTGCCACAGCATGAAGTCGGACAGCCGCTGCTCGCCCGAGGTCCGGATGACCAGGTCGGGGTCGGGCTGTCCCTGCGTGTAGAGGTGGTCGCCGATGAGCTCCGGGGTGAGCACCTCGGCCAGGGTGTCGAGCGTGCCGCCGCCCTCGCCGTGCGCCCGCACGATGCTGCGCATGGCGTCCGCGATCTCCCGGCGTCCGCCGTACCCGACCGCGAGGTTGACGTGCAGCCCGGTGTGGTCCGCGGACCGGGTCTCGGCTGCAGCGAGGGCGTCGACGAGCGCCGCGGGCAGCCCCTCGTTCGACCCGACGTGCTGCACCCGCCAGTCCCGGTGGTCGGCGAGCGTGCCGGCCAGGTCCGCGATGATGCCGACGAGCTGCTCGAGTTCGTCACCCCCGCGACCCGTGAGGTTGTCGGACGACAGCAGGTAGAGCGTCACGACCTCGATCCCGAGGTCGTCGCACCAGGTCAGGAACTCGGGGATCTTCGCGGCGCCGGCCCGGTGACCGTGCGCGGCGGACTCGAGCCCGAGCTGCTTCGCCCACCGTCGGTTGCCGTCCACGATCATGGCGACGTGCTTCGGCTTCGCCGCATCGTCGATCTGCCGACGGATGCGGCTCTGGTAGGCGCGGTAGAGGATCCCCCGTCCTGCCCATCCCACCGTGCCGGTCACGGAACGAACATAGTGCACCGCACCTCGGAAGGGCGTGTTCGGCGTTCGTTCGGCAACGGCCCCTACGGTCGGACCATGCAGGCCGAGAACGACACCGGGACGCTCCCCCACGTCCCCTTCACCGAGGAGGCCGCGAGCACCGCGGACGCCCGCACCCCCGAGCCCCGACCGGCCTGGCGCGGGTGGATCCACCTCGGTGCGTTCCCGTTCGCCATCGCGATGGGCATCGTGCTCATCGCCCTCGCCGGGTCCCCTGCCGCGAAGGTCGGCAGTGCCGTGTTCATGGCCACCTCGCTCGCGATGTTCGGCGTCTCGGCGACCTACCACCGCTTCCCGTGGGGGCCGACGGTCAAGGCCGTCCTGAAGCGCATCGACCACACCAACATCCTGCTGCTGATCGCCGGCACGTACACCCCGGTGGCGATCTGCGCCCTGCCGCACACGCTGATGGTCGTCGTGCTCTGGGTGATGTGGTCCGGTGCGGCGCTCGGCATCGCGTTCCGGGTGCTCTGGATCGGGGCGCCGCGGTGGCTGTACGTGCCGATCTACCTCGTGCTCGGCTGTGCGGCGCTCGGGCTCCTGCCGCAGTTCTTCGCCGCCAGCGTCCCGATGACCGTGCTGATCCTGTCGGGCGGTGTGGCGTACATCCTCGGCGCACTCGTGTACGGCTTCAAGCGTCCGAACCCGTCACCGACGGTGTTCGGCTTCCACGAGGTCTTCCACGCCCTCACCGTCGTCGCCTTCGGCGCGCAGTGGGTCGGCGTGCTCCTGGTGGCCCTGCACCCGGTCCGCTGACCCCGCCCGTTCCTTCCCAGAACGGTCGCGACACCAAGCGTGTTCGGGTCGCGTCTACCCGCGCTCCGTGTCGTCGCCGACGTCGGCCCGGCCCTCCTCGGCCGCGCGGCGCTCCGGCTCGTCCGTGGCGACACCGTCGTCCCCGCCTGCCTCGGCCTCGAGCCGCTCCCGGATCTCGGACCGGTAGCGGGTCCGGCGGATGCGCCGGGTCATGTCGATGACGAGCAGGATCGTCACGACCGCGACGAGCGCGATCGCGATGAAGCCCGCGACGCCCGGCGTCACGTCGACGTCGGGGACGGTCGAGGTCGGGCTCGGGCTGGGGGTGGCGGCGAGTACCGCCGTGATGGTGCTCACGCAGTGGTGTCCTTGTCGGCAGGGATCCCCGCGAACAGGTCGGACTCCGGCGTCGACGTCGGCACGCGTGCCTCGACGAGCTGGTAGTCCTCGGTCGGCCACACCGTCGCGAGGAGGTCGTTCGGCCAGTAGAAGAAGGCGCTGTCCGGCGGCACCTGACTCGCGTGCGCCCGGAGCGCGGCGTCGCGGGCGTCGAAGTACTCGTGCACGTCGACGTGGGTGGTCGCGAGGTCGGGACGATCGGCGAACCGCTCGACCCACTCGCGGAGCTGCTCGACGGCCGGGCTGTCCGGGTCGCGTTCCTGCAGGGCCTCGAAGATCGTCCGGAACCGGCGCGGGTTCATGGTGCGCTCGTAGTAGAGCTTGGAGATCGACCACGCGGGCCCGGCGGACGGGTACGCCTCCGGGTCGGCGGCGGCGGTCCAGGCCGCCACGGAGACCTCGTGCGTCCGGATGTGGTCGGGGTGGGGGTAGCCGCCGTTCTCGTCGTAGGTGACGAGCACGTGCGGCCGGAAGCGCCGGATCACGCGGACGAGCGCCTCGGTCGAGTACTCGAGCGGCACCGTGGAGAACGTGCCCGGACGCACCGTCTCGCCCTTCTCGGCGTCCGGCAGCCCGGAGTCGTGGTACCCGAGCCAGACGTGGTCGATGCCGAGCGCGGCCTGCGCGGCCGCCATCTCGGTGCGGCGGTACCCGGCCATGTCGCGGTGCGCGCGACTCGTGGCGGGCTCGCCGAGCTGGTCGTTGAGGATGTCCCCCGCCTCACCACCCGTGCAGGAGACCACCAGGACCTCGTTCCCCTCGGCCGCGTACTTCGCCGCGGTCGCCGCTCCCTTGCTCGACTCGTCGTCGGGGTGGGCGTGGACGGCCATCAGGCGGTACGGCACGTGGGGATCCTCACTCGGTCGTGCGGCGGACGCGGGCAGCGCACAGCGTCACGTGAACTACCCTGGTCATCAGGATAATCACCCCGGGAGCCCCGAACTGTCCGAACCGCAGCACCCATCGGCACCTCAGCCGTCCGCCGCCACCACCGCGACGCTGGACGACCGCTACGGCCGCACCCCCGGACGCGCCCGCCGGACACGGTTCATCGGGATCGTCGCCGCAGCCGCGGTCGCCCTCGTCTTCGTCGTCTGGGTGATCTGGGCGGGCCCGGGACAGACCAGCCACGGCCTCGACACCGACGACATCGGGTACCAGGTCGTCTCCGACCACGAGACCGTCGTGCACTCGCAGATCTCGGTGGACCCCGGGACGGCAGCGAAGTGCGCGGTGCAGGTGCTCGACAAGTCGTACACGATCGTCGGCTGGAAGGAGATCCGGGTTCCCGCGATTGACCAGCGCACCCGGAGCGTCAGCACGCCCGTGCAGACCGTGTCCCGCGGCGTCACCGGGTTGATCCACGACTGCTGGGTTCCCTAGACTGCTGTGATTCGCGGACAAGACCGGCCACACCGGCCGGTCTTGTTCTTTGCTGAAGGGATTCACGATGAGCAACGACACGCAGGTCACCTGGCTGACCCAGGAGGCGCACGACCGACTCAAGGCCGAGCTCGAGACGCTCTCCGGTGCTGGTCGTCAGGAGATCGCGGACCGCATCGAGGCCGCTCGCGAAGAAGGCGACCTGAAGGAGAACGGCGGCTACCACGCTGCGAAGGACGAGCAGGGCAAGATCGAGGCCCGCATCCGTCAGCTCACCGAGCTCCTGAAGAACGCCACCGTGGGCGAGGCGGACTTCGACGGCACCGTCGAGCCCGGCACCGTCGTCACGGCGGTCATCGCCGGTGACGAGTCGACCTTCCTCGTCGGCAACCGCGAGATCGTCGGCGAGGGCTCGGACCTCACCGTCTACAGCCCCGTCAGCCCGGTCGGCGCCGCGATCGTCGGCCTCCGTCCCGGTGCCAAGACCACGTACACCGCGCCGAACGGCAAGGAGATCGCCGTCGAGGTGACGAACGTCGAGCGCTACGTCCCGTAGGTCGCGTGCCCTGCGGGCGACCGGAAGACGGACTGGAGGCGGGGGGGGCGCCGGGGCCCCCCCCCCCCCCCCGGGGGGGGGGGGGGGTGGGGGGCCCCCCCCCCCCCCGCCCCCCCCCCCCCCCCGCCCCCCCCCCCCCCCCCCCCCCCCCCCCCCGCGGGGGGCCCCCACGGCGGGGTCGGTGATGATCGTGT